>NZ_LEKH01000023.1 GCF_001029505.1 Rubrobacter aplysinae
AACGGATCTCATCTGGTGGCGCTGGTTAGGGCCGGAGCGAAGTTCAGAAACGGAGAGCTGATAGAAGGAAGCGAGGAGAAGGTCGCCGCGTGACCCGACCTCGATCCACAAGATTTGCAAATATCTCTGTAAAGGGTTGGTGAGTTGGTCTGTACTGTAGTCATAGAATAAAGTTCTTTACTAACTCATAAAGTCCCGGCATCAATAGCATCGAGGAGCCCGCGAATGTCATACTTTTGGCGAAGCCGTCGGCACCACGTTCCGCTGGTGCGGTGTGGGGAGAATCTTTCCGATGCCAATTCGCCGGCACTTGAAGTTGGATAGGACACCCTGGGAGAAAACGTGGTGAGTAGTGATGAGCTCGAATCCTCCGGCAACGGCAGCGACCGGAACGTGAGCGCCATGCTCGCCACCATGAGGGACAAGATCCCCGAGGCGGCCGATCGTCCATTGTTCGAGGAGGCAGTGATCTGCTTTGAGGCCGGCGCGCTGAGGGCTTCCTACATCGTGACCTGGATCTCGGTAGCAGAGTCTTTGCGAAACAGGTTTTCGGCTATGGCCCATCGGGGAGATGGTCAGGCGGGTAAGGTATTGAAGGAGCTCGAACGGCTCGAGAAGGATAACCAAGCCACGGACCTCCACCTCCTCGACCAAGCCAAAGCCCTGGGCCTCGTAACGAACGAGCAGCACGACAAGCTCTCTCATCTCCGCGACATGCGCAACCGTTATGCCCATCCGACCGGGCGAGGACCCACGGAGCAGGAAACGCTGGCCGCGCTCGAGATCGCGGTCGACGGCGTGCTCTCACAGCCGACCCTCCTGCGGCACGGCTATGCCGATTATCAACTCGCCGCCCTATTCGACGAGACCCACTGGCTGCCCGACGACGAGCAGGCCGTCCGGGAGAACGCCGCTGGCGTGGCCCGCAGGCTGCACCCCATCGCCGCGCCCCGGCTGCTAGAGGGGCTGGTCGAGGGGTACGAGCAGGTCTTCGGTGATCCTGAGCGCGACACCATAAGGAGGCGGGCCGGGTGGTTCCTGGGGGGCTTCGTGGCGGAGATGCTGCCGAACTTCTCCGAGCCCCGCTGGAGCATCCTGGAGGTGGTCCGCCGGAGGCCCGTCGCGGCCTCCCTCATGCTCGGCACGCCCGAGGCCTTCGGCCTGCTGCCAGACCAGGCGCGGGGAATGGTGCTTGGTCACTTAACCAAACCGGTCGACGGCGCGTCGTCCACCGCAAAACTACTTGGTCTGCGGCGAGCCCGCGGGCTACTTACAGCCGGCCTTCTAACCCCGGAGGAGCTCGACCAGGTAAGGTCGAGGGTAGACGAGGCCTCCTACCGTGCCCTGCAGAGCGCCGGTGTGCCGCTCGAGGCCTACGCCGACAGGCTGCTTGACGACCTACGGTCGCACAACTGGGACCGGCAGAACGCCGCAGCCTCTGCCTTGGGAAACGCAGGACCGTACCAGTTGAGGACTCTCCGATCGGAGGAACAAGAACAAATGGGTAGGAACGTTCTCCAAGCGGCGCAAGGCTCGTCGTTCGGCGCCCAGGGGCTCATCGATCGCATCCGCCGGTCCCCAGCCTCCTGGCCCGGGTCGTTTGTATCCGGTCTCTTCTTCGAGACCTTGGTCGACGACGGGGGCCTCTTCCGCCTAAAGGGCGCTCATCTCCCCGACGCCCTCGCCGTGCTCCTCGCGCGCGGGCAAGCCGTGGAAACGCTCGGACGTACGGCCGAAATCGTCCAGGCTTCCGAGCCTAAGCGGGACCCGGAGGAGTACAGTTTCGAGAAGGGCTGGTTTAACCAGTACGACGAAGCGGTCGAGATCCTTACGCGCGCCGGGAAGGATGCCGCGCCCGAAGAGGAAGGTTTAGTCGGAGTTTTGATAGAGGCGGTGCGCTGCGCCAAGCCCCCGGAAGAGCCAGAGGAGTAAGTTGCGGACCCTGGCTCATGGGCTGTTGGACAACGCGGTTGCGCATTTCTTCCTAGATGAAGAGCCTGTAGTCGTAGGAGTTACTACCGAGCCTGTCGAGCAGGCCGCCGATCTTCGCTATCTCGTTCGATGAGCGCAGGGTGGTGGGGACCTTCGTGTACAGGTCGAGCGAGTTCCAGTCCATCTTCGATAGTCCGAGTATCTGCTCGGCCAGGACCGGCAGGCTCGACGCGCCGTGGTGCCGCCTCAGCATGAGGGGAGCCGGTATCCTGCTCCTCCCCTGGTAGTAGCGTCGGTTGCCCTCCACCGCGTCGACCGTGCCGTGCACCCACGCCAAAGCCCGTTGCCTGTCCAGAGCGACGGCGGTGCCGCGCCTCACGGGGAAACCGTCCCCCTTCATCTGGTTGCCGCTGATCCAGGAGGCCACGTACCGGAGCGCCGGGTCCACCGTGATCTCCAGCATGTCGACGGAGGACATGTCCCCGAGGCCCTCCAGCAGGCCGCGGCGCTCGTCGTCGGCTATGGGGCCGTTCTTGTGGACCACCACCCGATCCGGCATGCGGCGTCCCGACTCGCAGAAAAGCTGCACGGCGTTCTCGGCCATGCGACGAGCGTCTTCCTTCGACAAGAAAGAGTTGCCGCGCCGCATCACGGAGTTCTCCAGTTTGCCGAGCTTGTAGCTGAGGCCCAGCCCTTCCGAGTTGTAGACGTGGCTGCAGCCCATGAGGACCTGTCGGCCGCGTCCGGCGGTGGGATCGAGGCTGAAGCCTAGGCCGATAAAGGCGAGGTCCGGGTCCATGTCGGCCAGTAGCCAGGGTGTGCGCATGGCCTTCACGTAGCACTGCAGGGCAAGCCACCACGAGATCTCGCCTTGGTGCGCCTTCCCTAGGGTCCTCTCCCGCAAGAACTGCGTGCCGATGCCCCTTTGTACGCAGCCGGCCTTCACGAAGTCGTGTAGGTCGAAGCGCTGGTCCTCCGTGTCGAATTCCTCCCACGGTGCCCACGACGCTGGCACGAAAACCAGCACCACGTTCGGGTTCGCCGAGGAGCGGAGGGAGTCGATGCTCGCCAGGATGCGGCGCCCAAGCTCGGGGCCGGCGCGCTCCGGGGCAAGGCCCGCGTCCGGCTCCGAGCACGAGGCCCAGGCCGAGTTGTGCGGACCAGGGATGTTCAGGGAGATGCCGAACGCCCGATCGAACCCAGGATAGTCCAGGAGGTACTCCTTTTTGCTGTCTACTCGCCGATCCTGGCGCAAGTCGCCGAGGTAATCGGAGAGCGTACCGGCGTGCGCCGGCGGGCAGACCACCCCCACCCGTATCTCGTCACCGAAGATGCCCGTGTTGAGTGGGTAGTCGTAGGGCCTGTTTTCCAGCAGGCCGCGCACGGGGTTGACGTCTCTCTCGTTGCCGTCGCCGCGGCGGTTGCTGAACAGCAACTCTGGCTCGTCGATCTCCACGCCGGCGACGTCCACTAGGCGCTTTACGTCGTGCGGTACCCTAATCGTCCGTCTGCTGCGTCCAGTGATCTTCGCAAAGTTGGGCGCGGGCCGGATGCCAAACCTGAAAGTTGACCCAGCATCCGGCGGGAATTCCACGTTGCGGCTCGCACGAAACAACCGCTCGCGCCAGCGGTTGACGGCATCGTTGAACTTGTCGTTGTGCTGCTTTCCCAGCACGGCCCGCTTTACTTCCTGCTCCACTTCACGGGGCAACTCCTCCCCCGCCTCGTTCGTGCAACGAAGCGTGGGCATCAGCACAAGGTGCTGCTTGCCGCCGTACCGTCTGAGATGCACGAGGAGGGCCTCGTGCACGCGGCAGGCCGTCCCGTAGGCCCGCCGCCTCTCGTATTCGTCCTCGATCCAGAGCAGCCTGCGCCCGTCGGTGCCAAGTCCACGTTCGGTGGCGAGGGCGCGCGTTAGGCCTTCGGTAAGGAGACCCACGACGACGCCGTCTTGCATCCCGAGCTCGTGCCCGCCTATCGGGGTCCGCTCGATCTGGCCTTCAATCTCCCCCGCGAACGCATCCTTGACCGCGTCTACGGTCCCGAGCGCCAGCACCTTGCGCCGGAGGAGACCCGCGACGACGTCCTTTCCGGCTACACGCTCCCTAAGGCGTCGCCAAGCGCCGCGCTCGGAGGCGTACCGCCAATCGAATTGTAGGACCTCGCTCGGACACTCGACGGGGAAGGCGTTGCTCTTTATGACCCCTACGGTTCTTCCCTCGTGAATGGAGAAGGGCGCGCTATTCCCCTCGTTACTCCGGCTCGTGCGCAACTCTTTCACGCGTTGGTGCTCCTCCTCGGGCAGGCACCCGAGCGCCAGCCTCTCGAGGATCTCGTCGAAGCCCGGGGCGGGCACGTAGTATGCCTCTCTGCCATGGTCCGTGGCCGCCGCGATCAATGCGCTTACCGGGCCGGACGGTCCCGCGTCGCCGTGCCCGCACCAGAACAGCCGCCCGGTACCCGGCCGCGAGTAGGCCTCCCGCAGCGAGTCCATTATCGACCCGTCGCGCCCGCTGTAGCCTGCCACGACCAGGTCCGTCCCGGCCGCGCGGTCGACCAGGGCTTCCCGCAGGGTTGCGTCCTGGTTCTGTATCTCTTTTGCCGTGTTCTTCAACGCGTCGTACCGGAAATCGCCGTGCAACGCGACGTGCAGGAGCTCGCCCCGTCTACGCGACCTTAGCACTCGGTCAGGGCTGTCCAGGCCGACCTCGACCACTGTTACCTCGGCGTCGGCGGCCCTAGCCGCGAGCCTATCGAAATTGGTCGTCCAGACCGACTCCACGATCTCGTTGGCGGCCAACAAACCCAAGAGTTGGTATCCGGGGGAGGGCCTAACGCCCTCCACAAGATTCTGAAAATACTGTCGTCTGGCTTTATCCGTGGGATAGCACTTCTCGGCGTAGAAACCATACTCATCGGGGGCGTCTTCCTCAGGATAGACTCCCTGGGTGTCGAGCCAGTGTTGGATCCTCCGGCGCACCGATGGCAGCGATAATTCTTCCAGCTGGTGTGCTAACTGAGGCTCTTCGGTCCTGACGATCTCCCGCTTCCACTCCCACAGGCACGCGTACGCCGAGTACACACCGGAACTCACCGAGGCCCCCGCCCCCAGGAAGAAGGCGCAAGGGACGCCCCGGTTCACGCCCATGATGCGCACGAACGCTGGGAAATCCAGCAGCGAGTTTCCATTATCAGTCCCCAATAAACGGGTATTGTACCGGTAGTTCCTCGGTTTCACGACCGCGAAGGGAGGCTGCTTTCCCTCTATTTACTCAAGTTACGAGGGTCTTTTCCTGAGGGCTTAGTGGAGCCCGGCGAGGGCTCCGTTACCTTGGTCTTGCCTCGATCCGGGGCGATACTCGCCGAAGCGGATTTCGTATCAGCCCTTGCGCCCAAGATCCGCTGCGCGGTACTTGCCGTCCCTAGCGGAGTCCTCTGTAAAACTTATGCTCGGCTGAACAGCCCCACCGACGAACCGACGGACAATCCTGTCCGGAGGCTACTGGTATTCCGGGGCCATTGTTAGCGAGGTTCTCGTATCGGATACTAACCGTGTGAGTAGAGAGGGAGCCCTATGCCTAAGCTAGACTGGATCGGCAAGCAGTACGTAGTCAATCACGTAGAGCAGGTACCATTTCGCCTGCTGAAAGGTGTACCGGAGTCTTCCTACAATCAGAATTCCGGCGACCCCGGTAACATGATTGTCCACGGCGACAACCTCGAAGGGCTGAAGGCCCTGCTCCCCTATTACCGTAACCAAGTGAAGCTGGTCTTCATAGATCCCCCATACAACACTGGCAATGAAGACTGGGTCTACAACGACCGGATGAACGCGCCGAAGATGAAGCAGTGGCTAGGTAAGGTAGTTGGCGGGGAGGGCGAAGATCTCTCCAGGCACGACAAATGGCTGTGCATGATGTACCCGAGGCTTCAGCTTTTGCGAGAGCTGCTTTCCGAAGACGGCAGCATATGGGTGACCATGGACGACAACGAGGCCCATTATGCCAAGGTTCTCATGGACGAGATATTCGGCCGTGATAACTTCATCGCCTCAGTGATTTGGCAGAAGGTCTTTTCTCCGAAGAATACAGCCAAATACTTTTCCGACGATCACGACTACGTTCTTGTCTACGCTAAGAATGCAGAAGTATGGCGACCTAACTTGATCCCGCGCAGTGAAGCAGCCGATGAACGCTACAAGAATCCGGACAACGATCCGCGTGGGCCATGGACTTCCGGTGATCTTTCAGCACGTAACCATTACAGTAAGGGTACATATCCAGTCACCACACCTTCCGGGAAGGTAATTTCTGGTCCTCCAAAGGGCTCTTACTGGCGTGTTTCCAAAGAGTATCTGGAAGAGTTGAATGCCGAAGGACGCATCTGGTGGGGTAAGGATCAGAATAACGTGCCGCGCCTCAAGCGCTTTCTCTCTGAGGTAAAGCAGGGAGTTGTTCCGCAAACGATCTGGAGCTACGAGCAGGCCGGTCATACTCAAGATGCCAAGAAGGAGCTGGTCCGGCTCATGGATTTCCAGGATACTTCTGATGTCTTCATTACCCCTAAGCCTGTGAAACTTCTGCAGCGGATAATCCAGGTTGCTACGGATCAAGACTCCATAGTGCTCGATTCGTTTGCCGGATCCGGTACTACTGCACACGCGGTCTTGAAGCAGAACGCTGAGGATGGCGGAAGCCGGAGGTTCGCCCTAGTCGAGATGGAGGACTATGCAGACTCCCTCACCGCAGAGCGAGTAAGGCGAGCTATCCGGGGTGAGGGCGGTCAGCCCTATCTCGGCTCGGAGGCCGGCTTCGATTTCTACGGTCTGGGCGAAGAACTGGTTAATGAATCAGGGGACGACATCAACCCGGAGATCAAGCGCGAAGAACTCGCACGGTTTGTCCTGTTCCTCGAAACCGGACGTGCGGCTGAGAGCATTGCGGAGGATGGTTCGGGCTACATAGGTGCTGCGAACGGGGCAGAAATGTACCTGTTCTACGTACCGGACCAGACTGCGACATTCGGCGAAGACGAACTGGCCGCCCTGCCATGTGGAGGCACGCAGAAAATGGTCTACGCCGACAGATGTACCGTGGACGACGACGATTTAGCGGCTCGTAGCATCAGTTTCCGCAAGCTTCCCAGAGACCTGCTGGAAAGAATCTCGCGCTGGAGCAAGGAGGCGAATATTTGAGCTTGCTGCCGAGCTATCCCGGTACACTGAGCCTGAAGGACTATCAGCGCCGAGTGCTCGAGGAGATCGAGGAATACGCCGCGCTGGTCGGGCGTTACCTTGGCATCGGCGAGGATAATCCAGCGGGCCTGGCTTTCTATGGGAAGACTAACAGGCCATTCAATCCGCTGGAGAACAACCCGGAGACACCGTTCGTCTGCCTGAAAGTCCCTACGGGTGGCGGCAAGACCCTTATAGCCGCTTCCACGGTAAGCCTGCTCTACGATTCTCTGTTGACAGATAAGGATGAGAGCGGCGTGGTACTGTGGCTAACCCCGAGTGAGACCATTCGCTCCCAGACTTTACGAGCACTCAAGGATCAGAATCACCCCTACCGCAAGGTGCTAGAGAGTGGCTTCAACAAGCCCGTGACCGTACTAAGCAACGAGGAGGCGCTCAAGGTCCGCCCCGACCAGGTGCGAGACGGTGTTTGCCTCATCGTCTCCACTATGCAGGCGATGAAGCGGGAAGATAAGGAAGGGCTAAAGGCTTACGAGGACAACGGTTATCTCCAGAGCCACTTCACCAGTGAAGAGGAGCAGAGGGGAACCACCTTTTCACTCTTCGAGGTCATACGGCGCTCCAGACCACTCGTTATCGCAGACGAGGGGCACAACTACGGCTCCGAGCTTTCGGTGGATCTCCTCGGCTCCCTGAACCCGTCGTTCGTACTGGAGCTTACCGCGACACCCGCCAAGGGAAGCAACGTGCTCTCGGAAGTGTCCGCTCTGGAGCTCAAAGAAGAGCAGATGGTGAAACTCCCCATAAACCTCGCTAACGAGACCCACTGGGAATCCGCTCTCCGAGGCGCCGTGGACAAGCGCCACGAGCTAGAAGAGGCGGCAAAGCAGGAACGAGCAGATACTGGCGAGTACATCAGGCCGATCTTGCTAGTTCAGGCAGAGCAGGACAAGGCCCATCCGGATAAGATCCACGTGACCCGGGTAAAAGAGTTTCTCGCCGGAGAGCTTGGCATCCCAGAGCCTCAGATAAAGATCAGAACGGGCAGCCAGGACGAGCTAGGCGACACGGACCTCTTGGCCGAGGACGTAGAGGTACGCTATATCATCACGCGGGACGCTCTGAAAGAGGGTTGGGACGCACCTTTTGCCTACGTACTCGCCTCCGTCTTCAACCTCGGCTCGCCAAAGGCGGTAGAACAGCTCCTGGGCAGGATACTGCGGCTACCGAGAGTACGTGAGAAGCGGCGCGCGGAGCTCAACGAGGCCTACGTTTACACCTCGGCGGAGCAGTTCAACAAGGCCGTGGACTCCATCGTCAAAGGCATGGTGGAAAATGGCTACAGCAAGTATGAGGTGAGAGACTCCTCATCCTCTCTGAAGTACATGATCCCCATGCAGGCTCGCTACGAGAATCTGGAGATACCCCTTATGGCCGTGAGTACGAGCGAGGGGGGGCGCGAGCTACGATACGTCCAGGATCTGCTAGGGAGCAACTTCAACCTGACCGGCATCTCCTTCAATGCGAGCGACCTGAATAAGGCCACAAGCCAGGGAGCACGGGTCGACGTCGACCAGGATCGTCCGTTCGTTACGGAGATGGCAGAGGCGGAAGAGTCTAGCGGCGTGGTGGTCGAGACACCGCAGCGGATGGCGAGCTGGCTGCTCGGCAAGATAGGCCGCTATAACGAGCTTGCGGACAAGGATCTCAGACAGTACGTCGAGGAGGCCGTAGACGAGCTCCTGAAGGCTTACCGCGCCGAGGAACTGTACCGGATGAAGTATCACGTCCGGGACCGGCTAAAGCAGAACCTCGATGAACACTACGTGCGGTGGGCCAAGGACAGCTACGAGGATTTGAAGAGCGCCGGCGAACTGGTAGCGGACCAGGATATTTCGTTTCAGGTGCCAGATGAGCTGGAGCTGCCCCACAACCAGTGCACTGTGTCCTTTCTCAAGTCCGTATTCGAGTACCCGGGCAAGCTCAACACCGAAGAGCAGGAGTTCGCCGCCAAGCTGGACGCCTTGGATAGTGTCCGCTGTTGGTACCGTAATCTCGACAAGGGCGGCTTCTCCTTACAGGGTTATCATCGGCAGAAGTTCAACCCGGATCTCATAGCGTTCATGAAAAGCGGGAAAGTAGCGGTGCTGGAGTGGAAGGGCAAGGACAGGTCCACCGACGCGGCCAGCGAATACAAGGAGGCGCTCGGGAACGACTGGCAAGACCTGGACCCAGATAACCGCTACTTCAAGCTGGTGACGGTGGATAACGTGCAGAGTACCCTGAACGAGGTCTCCAACCTCTGACGGTAGATAGAAGGAAGCTCTTTACAGTCAGCTATTTCCCGGCGAGCCGCGCTTGGATGCGACTGCCTAGCTCTGGGTCCTCGGCGAGCTCCGCGAGGAGCGCCCGTACCACTTTCATCCCATCAGCGTCGTGGTCGTAGGCGTAGTCCCGTAGGAACCGGTGCTCTGAGATCGGGAGATCCACCGTGATTCGCTTGGTCCTGGGCTTCGTACTGCCCTGCTCCTCCACCATCTGTCCAGTATGGCTCGCCTCCTGAGGATCGTTACTCTCCGGGTATTCACGGCCTTCGAGCGGGGACACTCCCCCCCTCCCCAGGCTACGTTTGATGTTCTCGCCGCGGCCGCTCCGCCCGAGCGCAGCCCGGGCACTGCCGCCCTTACGCTTCTCCTCACTCACCGCACCACCTCCTCGCGCTCGCCGAGTAGCTCTCTGGCTACCCGCTCGTACTCGCCGAGATCCCTTATAGGCTGGCCGAAAGAGTCAGAGTATCGGCCAAGTAGCGGTATCTCGGCCTCGAGTAGCGGTAGCTCCATCTCCGCCATTGCTCCCCTGGTGTCCTGTCCCTCGCGCGAGATGCGGCGCACCCGGGTCAAGAGTACGTAGTAGGTGAGCCCGGTCATGTCCTCGACGTCCGCTATCAGTTCAAGCGTGGGCATGACCCGGTCTAGGTCTATTGGTGTCGGCGGCACCACCAAGACAGCCACGTCGGCTGCCATGAGCGCCGAGCGGGCGACCATGTAGTCTCCTGGCGGCGTGTCCATCACGACATACTCGTAGTCGGCCTCAAAGTCCCGTATACGCCGGTTTACGTCCTTCACCGGCAACCCCATTACCGAGAAACCGACCTCTCCCCCATCTTCCTCTACCGCCGACGCCCAAGAGAGCGACGACCCCTGCTCGTCGCAGTCTGCGAGCAGCGTCCGGCCCCGCGCGGCGAACGCCGTCGCCAGGTGGAAGCTCGAGACCGTTTTCCCCGAACCGCCCTTCAGGTTCACCACCGCTACCTTCATCATCCTCCCTTACGTACTGATGTACGGCGATGCGTCTAACAGTATATCAGTATCAGTATAAACGTATGTCAGTACATACTGATGTGCGAGGGCAGGATAGTCTCCGAACGCTAACCGCTGACTCAAGTATGTAGCCACTGGCAGCAAGTCTTCGCGCGTAGAATCTAGGCGTGAGCCTGGAAGCTATAGGAGTCGTCCTATCGGGCGTGGCAGCGCTGACCGGCGTGGTGGCTGTGTGGCAGGGTCGCCGACGCGGCAAGGAGCGGGAAAAAGACCGCCGCTTGGTAGAGGAGCAGCTCGCGCTCGCTCGCGAACAGGCGGAGATGCGTCCCTATATCCGTGTACGTGACGTCCGCCTTGTAGACCCGGAGGACTCACAGGCGTTGGAAGGCTCGGTGGAGCCTCAATGGGTTAACAAGCTGCGGAACATAGGAAAGGTTAGCCCTCTCGATGCGGTGACGGCGTTCATTCAGCAGGGGAGGCTCATGGACGCGACCCTCGCAGATAAGACGATCGTTGTGGAGCTCGTCAACGAGGGCAAGGCTGAGGCACGTCTCATGACCGGATGGATTTACCTGGACGCCAGCTGCTTTGAGCCGACCAAGCCCTCTGGAGGACCCAACGTGTCGCGGGAAGGTGGCGAGTACAGAGTTGATCTTGCCGCGTCGCGCAGTCGCGCTGCGCGCCCACGTCGCCGTGCTCTCATCCGGCGATACCCGTATCCGGTATGACTTCGTTTCCTCATTAGGTGGAGAAACGCAGGGCGAGTGGAAGGTTTCGACCTGACCGGCTTAAGCAGCGCATCATCAGTATATCAGTAGATACTGACAACAGTATGTCAGTACTTGATATTGGACTTTCGGACATAAGCCAGAGGGTTTCTGACCCGTTTGGGGTCTAGTTGGTCTCTTCCCGGGTAATGCCCTCTCGTCGGGCCGCCTTGTATAGAGCGGAGTCGTAGGACGTCAGCCACACCTGCAACTCCTCTGGTGGCTGCTGTTGACGCCGGTATAGCTCACGAGCCTCTTCGCGCAGCTCCAGCGCTGTCGCCAGATGCACCGCATCGTAGGCTCTAAGGGCGTGGCTCCGTACCATCTCGCCCGCCTGCACGATGATCTCTCCGGAGACCCGACGCAGCAGGTAAAGCTCGCGGAAGTCGTGCTCCAGGTGCTCCAGGGCCTCGTCATGTTCTTCTTTAGAGAAGGAGCCCTCGCGCTCCCTGCGGGCCAGCGCCGAGCGGGCCTCGACGTAGCCGATCTCGGAGACGGCCGCCAGTCTTGCCTCTTCAACGGCGTACCGTACCTCTCCAGTCTCGGGCTCTTCGGCATAGAGCTTGATGAGCGCGGAGGTGTCTAGGTAGAGGATCAACCCTTTGAGCTTCGGTTAGTAGCCGCTGCTCTCGCGCTCGGCGAGTACCGCCTCAGAGAGGGTCTCGCCCTCGGGGAGGTGGACCGCCTTCTCGCGAGGGACTCCAGGCGTCCGGTGAGCATACTGCTCCGAACGCTCTGAGAGTGCCTCGGCCAGAGATAGCTCGCGCGGCCGGTTCGACGCTGGCGAAACCGGCGATGCAGGCGCCTGCGCCGTCTCCTCCTCTTCGAGGTAGCGCTTCAGGGCCACGGCCAGGATCTCGTAGATCTTCTCGCCTCTGGTGGCGGCAAGCGCCTTCACGGAGCGCAAGAGGTCATCCTCCATGTAGGTTGTCATCTTCTTGAGAGTCATGGGGTTATTGTACCCGCGCACCAGCAAAATTGCCTACTGGTAACGAGTCTGCTAGAGTGCCGAAAAACAAGTAGATATACGAAAGCGGCGGTGAGTCCCCGGCAAAAGGTCTCCAACACCGCCGCTAACCGGATAAATCTTAGCATATTCGGTTAGCTAGGTGAATCCGCTGCTTAGGTCATGGGGAGGACCATGTGGCGGAAGAGCCGCAACAAGCAATAGATCTCTACCCGGACGGAACCGCCGATCCCGGATCGGAGCAGTACCCTAAACAGCTAGCCCTGCCCCTGGATATGAACGGCGAGCGGTGGGTAACAGATCCCCGCCACTACGCAGGGCAGCTCCACTCAGGCGGCAGGGGAACAGTGGCTCTTGCCCACAGAAACGCCGGGCGCTGGCTTGAGCGTACCTACCCTGTAGAGGCGGCCGTGGCCGCTGCAAACGCTTATCGCGGCAGGGCAGACGTCTACCTCTCGACTCAGAGGTTCAGGGGCCGCCGGCGACTAGCAACGCTCCTCTCTCTATCCAGCTTCTACGCCGACCTCGACTACTACCGCATCCCAGAGCTCGCGGGGCTCCATCCCTACCACGTCCTCGAAGGCGCTCTGGCACTCCTCGAAGCTCGCGGCATCCCGCCGCCGACACTGGCGATCAGCTCCGGCAGAGGCCTGTACCTGGTCTGGCAGCACGAGCACGTAAAGCGGTCGGCACTCCCGCGCTGGAGAGCGGTCC
Source organism: Rubrobacter aplysinae (assembly GCF_001029505.1). Classification (NCBI taxonomy): domain Bacteria; kingdom Bacillati; phylum Actinomycetota; class Rubrobacteria; order Rubrobacterales; family Rubrobacteraceae; genus Rubrobacter; species Rubrobacter aplysinae. The sequence continues at coordinate 12,895 of NZ_LEKH01000023.1, forward strand.
AGAGCGAGATCACCCGCGCCCTACTGCCCCACGGCGCAGACCCCCAGGCTACGGATGCGGCGAGGGTGCTCAGGATGGTCGGGACCACGAACCAGGACGAGCCAGTCTACTCCCTGCTTCCGGTAGGGGAGGTGTACGAGTTCAACAAGCTGGCCGACAGGGTGCTCCCCATGACCCAGGCCGAGATTCACGACCTCCGCGTCCAACGAGCCCTCAGAGCTTCGAGAAAGCCCGAGAAGCGCTCGCAGGCCCCACCAGAGGGGTTCACCGGGGCCACGCTCTGGGAGGCGCGTCTCACGGACCTACAGAGGCTCAGGGAGCTAAGGTTCATGGATGCCCAGATGACGGACTACCGCCATCGCTGGCTGTTCGTCGCCGGCGTGGGGATGAGTTGGCTGGCATCGAGCCCCTACGCCATGAGGCGGGAGCTGTTCGAGCTCGCGGCCGAAGCCGGGAGCTGGTCAGAGGATCACACGGCGGGCAAGCTCTCAAGTGTAGTGAACAGGACCAAGAGGGCGTTCGCCGGCGAGAGGGTGGAGTGGCGGGGCGAGATGCTGGATCCGCGCTACCGGCTCACGAACCAGCGGATCATTGAGTGGCTCGAGATAGACGCGTCGGAGGAGAGTCATATGCGGACCCTGCTCTCCTCCGACGAGCGACGCCGGCGCGACCGGGAGCGCAAGGACCCAGAGATGAGCCGAGGGGAGTACGAGGGTAGAGCATCGCAGAGGCGCGAGGATGCCCGCAGGATGGCCGCCGAGGGTCTTACGCACCAGCAGATCGGACAAGCGTTGGGCGTAACTAGATCCGCGGTGAGCAAGATGCTGAAAGATAAGATGTGAAAGTCCTCCGGTTGTATTGTGGGCCGTTGGTTGTCTGGGTGGCTCTCGGGGCTCCTCTGTTGCATTATGCGTCGTTGTTCCCTTTATTTTTGCCGAGCACGGACCGGATCTTTGATCCGGGTCGCGCGCAGGGGACGAGGCCGGTCTTCTTCTCTTCGCTGCTCGCTAGGAGACTTTCCGGCCGCTGTCAGGTTCGCTGTTCCGTTTCTCTCCTAGCTCTGCTGTTCTGGGATGGGTTGAGGGGTTTAAAAGGGGAGAAGGGAAACCCTTCCTCTGAGAGTAATTGGTAGCCTCCAGGGTATCCGGGGTATGAGAACGTGCCCTCCACGCGACTCGAATACTTGTATCCCCTACCCTGTAGACGGAAATTTAGGGAGGCTAGAGACTATGGAACTCTACTATGACAGCGAGGGTGACTATCTGGAGATCATCTTCCATCTTGAACGCGTAGCGTTACTCTCCAGGGAATTCTGTACTGCGAGAATGCAGGCGGTGAGTCCCTGAGGAAGTACAGGGGAGGTGACCTGACATGGATCGGGAGGAGCCGAGGGACATGGAGCTAGGGCAGTTCGACTACTGTCCGGTTTGCGGCGGCGAGCTCTTGAAACGGCAGGTAGAAAAGATTGTCCGCGGTGGTGATGACACTGCTACCTTGAACGTAGAGGCTAGGGTCTGTCAGTGGTGTGGCGAGCGGCTCTACAGCGCGGATACTGTAAAGAGCTTTGAGCGGATCCGGGCAGGACTCTACCAGTCAGGGCGTTAGAGAAAATCCGTGGCAGGGCCTTGCCCGTCCCGACTCGCGCTCTTTGAGCACTTCGCCGGTTCAAGAGGTGGCACACTTTGATTGGGGGGGACTGGGTTAAGGAAGAGATCCACCCTAGTCTAGCGCTGGAGTCCACAGGAAGGATTTCTGCGCAACTATCCTAGAAGGCGCACATAACGCTATGGGCATCTGGACGACTTTCCAATCCACTCGCCAAGACGGACCGTGAGTAGCAACGGAACCGAAACGTACGTTAAGCTCTAAGCATTGGAGGCATCGGCCGGCCTCCTACCTTTCTACGAGTCAGGAAGCGGCGCTCCGATGTGGGGCGTTCCACTTATGGAAGTTGCAGAGCCGGTCCTAATCCCAGTCGCCCTCGAGGACGAACGAGGACCAGTGGAAGGGATGGTCGAACCGGCCGTTGCTTCTCACGCCCCGTTGGGCGATCTGCAGGGCGTGTGCCTTGCTTGTTCTCGTTGCAACGCCGTCCTCCGACGAAGGATCGAGTAAAACCTTGTAGAACCGCTCCATAAGCTCGCCCGTGGACCTATCGTGCACCGACCACAGGCTGACCAACAGCGAAGGGGTTCCAGTATAAAGGAATGAGCGTGTTAGTCCGATGAGTTCCTCTCCGGGGTAAATCTTGCTGAGCCCGCTATCGCACGCGCTCAGGCCGACGAGCGTCGCCTTGAGCTCCAGGCCGAGCACGTCTTCGACGTTGAGGTCGGGTTGCTCGTCTTCTTCTCCGCCGCTGGTGGCTAGCTCAACCCGAGACTCGAGGGGAGCCTCAGCGTCGAATCCGCCGTGGCAAGCGAAGTGCAGCACGTCTATCTCGCCTCCCGCCCGCCGAAGCGCCTCGTAAAGGACGGCCTTGGTCGCCCGATTCCTGAGGTAGGCGTTTGTGCCGAAGAGCGCGGCCACGGCTACCGCTTCTCCTTCCGCGAAGTCCAAGGGCCGGGTGCGCGGCAACGAATTGCCCAACACCAATGCGGTTTCGGGGACGCGGCCTGGATTCTTGGCCCTCGAGTACCGGAAGACCGAGGCACTAGGTGTGTAGAACACCGGGTTGCGGTCGGCCAGGTAGCGGCCACCGAGTTTGAGCGCGTGTAGCGGGAGGCGGTGCAGCTCGCGGTGGGGAACGATCCACACCACGTCACCCTCCTCGCTGCACTCTTCGATGGGTGCGACCAGTCGTCCCATCTCACTCTGCCAGGCTTGCAAATCCCATAAGTTTTCGTAGTTGCAGGTTTTGACCTTCGCGAAGACCTCGTCGGCCCAAACCTGCAAGGCGTCTCGTGAAACTTCGACCTCGTAGGCGCGCGGCTTCTCGAAGTCGGACCGCCCAATGAAGACGAGGATCTTCTCCTCAGCGACGAAGTAGTCGACCAGCACTACGCGTTCCGCGCGCTCGCTTGCGGTGTAGGGCTCATGGCCCGGCCCGATCGTGGCCCTGGTCGAAGCCAAGGTGTTTCGGATGCCCGCGTAGTCCAGCGGCGCGCCCTCCCTCATCGAGACGTACTCTTCGCCCCTCACGCCGCAAGCACTTATCTTTTCTCTGACCTCGCGGAGTCGCCGCTCGGCTTCCTCGACCTTCGCCTGCAGGTCGTAGGCGCCCCTTGCGGCATTTCCGCGGGACCCAGAATCCTGTAAGGCCCTCAGATTTCCGGCCCGCTGCCTCTCCTCTGCCACCAACTCCTCGGGTACGCCAGCCGGAGCGGGCACGTCCTTCGTAGCCAGTCGCTCGGTAAGGACTCGCGACTTGGACCTCTCGGCATAGGCAAGGGCCTCCGCGTTCTTTGGTGCCTCCGGGCCATCCGCTCTCGGCTGACAGAGGTCGACGATCAGCTCCTCATACGGACGGTCCTTCAGGTCTAGCATCGAAATTTTCGAAGACTCAGGCAGGTGCTGCGAGCGGAGTCGCTCGATCGTTTCGACACACTTTTTCAACTCGCTTCGCGCCTCCTCGGGACGATCTTCAGCCCTGTGTACCGAGGCGAGTGCATATCGGCCGCGCCATAGGGTCTCGGGCGTGCCGTTACCCTCCGCGAGCTCAACCGCCTCCTCCAGATTCTTTCTGGCGCGCGCCGGATCGTCGAGTTCGAGGTGGGCTTCCCCAAGATAGAGGCGGTGTTCGCCAGCGTGCTGGACCAAGTTGAAATCGCTACTAAGGGACAGCGCCTTCTCAAGATCCTCGATCGCCGCGTCGTAGTCGCCGTCCAGGATCTGCGTGCGGCCCCTCTGCAGCCGCGCCTCCGACTCCCTGTCCGAGTGTTCCCGGTCCCGATCCTCCTCCGGCACCATGTCCAACACCCGCAGCGCGTCGTCGAACGCCTCGAAGCTCGACGTGTAGTCTTCGTCCTCCCGGCGGGCGAGCTCCCTCCGGGCTCTCCCGGCAGTGACGTAGTCAATGGCGGCTTGCAGGAATCTACCGGGTTTCTCCTCGCCCAATACCTCCTGAATCTGAGCGGCGGACAGGGCGTTGCTCTCCGCCTCCTCATATTCGCCGAGATCTGCATGCACGATAGCCCGCGCGTTGAGCAGGCGGGCCGACTCGTCCCGGTGGGTGTGGTGGTCCAGCCTGTGCCTGACCGCCTCTAGTCGCTCCTCGGCGATGGAGAAGCTCTCCCGGGCCTCACCGAAAGCGCCGACCCGTCCGTGCATGGATCCGAGCTCCCTGTGGTCGGTAGGTTCGTACACGGCGTCGCGGCCGAGCTCGGCGTGTGACTCCTCTATACGAGCATACGCGCCTTGCTCGCCCAGGTTAATAGTCTTCTCATAGGAGTCTATCGACTCCCGCCACAGCCCGAGAAAGCTGCTGGTGGACGCCTTTGCCTTCCAAGAGCGGTAAGTCTGTATGACACGCTCGGTTGAGTCGTTGATGTAATTGGTGCCTTTCATGATCAGCTGGATGACCTCGTAAGCTTCCTGATGGTATCCGAGCTGGTTCATGCTTTGGGAGCCGGCGCCGAGTTGCTTGACGAAGTCTACCGGCACGTTCCCGCAACGTATGTAGGCGCGCATCGCGTCACGGTACGCAGCCATCGCGCTGGCGAATTGGTTGGGGTCCATAGTGCCGGACACTACTGCCTCCTTTAAGCTAGAACTAAAATCGTTGTGGCTGTAACTGTCTCGCCAGGTCCTTACCAGCTCCACTCCGAATAGTAGGTAGAGGATGAGAGCGAACACGCAAACGGATTGCACGTTGCTCTGACTTAACGAGTAGCAGGCAGGCTCGGATAGTCAACACTGACCTTCGCTATCGACTCGGTTATGCTATTCAGCACTTATCTGCTTTGCAAACGGGAGTACCTTCAGATCGTCCTCGGTGGCCTCGGCCAGGTAATCCCTTAGCTCCGGGGGCGTGGCGACGCGTGGTAGGTCGCTTGTCACGAAGAAGCTGGGGTCGTCGGTGTCAATGAACTCTGGCACGGTGGAGCACAGCAGCGTGACGATGTGGGTGTAGCCTTCGGCCAAAAGATCGTAGTTGCTGCCTCGGGGTCGCTCGGCCAACTTCTTGGCTTGCTTGTCAGCATGCTCGACGTAGCACTCGAACTTCTGCCAGCGGTTTCTCAGGTCCGCGTGGGCGTACCCTCGATACCCTGGTGAGACCTGTATGGACTTGGCATCTATTGCCACCAGAACCGACCCGATCGTCAACGAGGCGTCCAGCTCGGCAATAATCCTGCTCCTCTCACCTGGAGGATGCACGCGAAGCTTTTTCGAGGGCTCAAACGCCCGAGGATGGTCGAGCTCGTGATCGAGGTAGTCTCCTAACCTTTGCTCCAGGCTCCCGGACACTCTCTGGCGAGGCGCCTCTTCGAGGATTAAGCAGTCGACGATGCCCTGCAAGAAGTCGCCTACGCCGTTCAGGTCCACGATCCTGTATTCTCCCGCTGGATAGACGAAAGGCGTGGGCATCGGGATCATCTCATCGTAATTAGAACGTCTAACGTAAGGCTTACCATCCTCAAGGTTCAAGTCTTCGCTGCGGTACGAATCGAGGTACGCGAGGCTCTTGAGGCCATGAGCGAACCTATCTGGATCTTCCGGCTGGGGCGCTTCGGGAAAGGCCTTGCGGTAAGCCTCAACGGCCCACTGGCCCAGTATGCCGCTGTCCATGGCCTCGCTACGGATGATCAGGTACCCTCTTTTATCCAGGTACGCGATTCTTTGGGCGAAGGTATTTACCAGCGTCTCTTTTTCGTTGGGAAACACGAAGCGAACCACGGCTTCGTTGAGAGCCGAGAGCGCGGCAACAATGAGCTCGGGCGCAAGATTATACTGGGCGACAACGTCATCTTCGAGTAGCTTGAGGTACTCGTAGGCTGGTGTGAGGTTTGCTGAGGAGAGATCGAACCGCTTGTCCCGCTTCTGGATCAGCCTGCGGGATTTCTCGTACCGCCAGTGACCTCCGCCCTCATCCTCCCGGTAGGTAGTACGAACTGCCTGCGTAGAGTGCATACCATCCGTCTGCTCTTCGTCTTCGTGCGAAGGACCCAAGACGCCTGCCGTCTCCCCTAGGAATGAAAACTTACTCGTGCGCTCTTCGTGGAGATCCAGGCGCCGCTTCAGCTCCGACCCTGGGCGCGAGTCCGAGACGCCATCGGGACGCAATATTATAGTCTGGCCTCGAACGATCCCTCTGCGCATCCTCTCAAGGTAGGCGAGATGTATGCCCCCCAGACGGACGAGGGAGAAGACCTCCGCGAGACGCTCTGCGTCAACGTCCGGTATATCCTGTGCAAATTCCGACGTTTCAGACTCACAGGGAACAAGCTCTATCCCGTTTGCGTCCCAGTTGGCGTATTTGAGAACGGCGTGCTCGGTGACCTCTGCCTGGTAGGCATCGAGGCGGCTAGTCGCACTTTCCGTTTCCTTCTCTCCCAAGAAGAACTGGTCAGTGGGCAACCGTCTCAGGAGAGAAAGCAAGTGGAGCAGACTCCAGGGCCTTCGGGAGAGCAGTGCCGCTATCCTCTCTTCGGTCTGCGCGCACCAATCGTCTAGCGTATCTGCACCCTGCTTGCCAGAGAACTCTAGTCGGCGTCTGTCGTGCTCAAACTCTTCGACCCATAGGGGCTTCTTGAACGGAGAAGACGGACCTCCCAAGATATCGACGGCCGGCGAGGAGAGGCGCTGCATCTTCACAGTCTCCGCATCCCAAAGTATCTCTTGCCATTCGCTCGGCTCCATCGAGTCTGTGGTCTCCTCCCGGGCGGCTCCGTCTGCCGCATATGCTGATGTGTCCGACCATGGCGACGAGCGAGACTCTGCACCCCAGGCTGCTCCTGCCTCCAGCTTACGCTGAACCTCGCGGCGCAGTTCTGACCAAGGCGAGACAGGAAGCTCGCCCACCGTATCTGAAGGCGGGTTCAAAACCCATCCCTCGAAACCTTGCTGCGAGGCGCCCTCAGCCATCCTGTAGAAGTCGTCTGGGTCCTCAGAGCCTACCGGGTACCAGTCAACCCCCGGCTCTCCTCTAAGGTGGTGCTCCGCGTACTGGAAAGCCATGATCTCGAGACTAAATAAGCAGATAGCCCTACATCCCGACAAGGGTATGCTCACCGGTAGGCCGCTACCCACGTGGTTGATCCAGAACAGCGGGGGCACACGCTCGCGCTCCTCGTTCATCAAACCCTACACTCCCGCAGTATCCCTCTTCAAGATCTCGTTGACGGTAGTCTTCGAGAGCCCGAGCTTCTCGGCTATCTTACGCTGGGAGAGCTTCTCCTCCTCCGCTAAACGAATCACCTCCGGCGCTTGCTTGTCCGACGGGCGGTAGCCTGGTCTCCGCCCGAAGGTCTGACCCCGGGCCTTCGCGGCAGCTACCCCCGACCGCACCCTCTCGCGCAGCAGGTCGTGCTCGAACTCCGCCAGGGACGCCATCAGGTTGGCGACGAGCTTACCCTGTGGCGTAGTGAGATCGAAGGTCAGCCCGGTCTGCGCGACCAGCGATACATCCCACGAGGCGAGCTGACCCAGTGTGTCCATTAGATCCTGGGTAGAGCGCCCCCACCGGGTCATCTCCGTAACCAGCACCGCGTCTATCTTCCGGGCCTGGGCAAGCTCCATCACCCTACTGCGCTCGATTGGCTGCTTGCCCTTCGCCTTCCGGATTCCTGAGAGGGTCTCCTTGAAAACCTCGACCACCTCGAAGTCAGCCCGCTCGGCGTACTCCAAGAGATCTCGTTCCTGCCTATCGTTATCTTGATCGGAGGTGGACACTCTGCAGTAGATCGCCACCCTACGACTCCTCTTCCGACCCCCATTTTCGTGTACCAAATAAACCCTCTGAACAAAGCGTGCTTGTAACAACGTTTTAATCGGTTTCTCGGTCTGCCGGAAGCGTACCAGAAGAAGTAGAGTTCAAACGGTACGCAACAGTTCAGGGCGTACTCTATACCGTGTCTCTATCCCCTACCGTGCTGTGGGAAGTACCGTCTGCCCTCCCAACGCTTATCACCCTCGGTTCGTTAGCCTCATCCGATAGTAACTACCCGACGGCGTAGCACGCTGCTCAGGAAGGGTACTAATCCGTCGGCCGCTCATCCCCAAGCCAGTATCTCGGCCCCGCCCCGTGAGTGGCTACACGGTCGTCGGGGTTTAGGATCTGACAACTCTCAAGCGACAAACACCCGCACCCGATGCAGCCGGTCAGCCCGACCTTCAAACGCTTTAGCTCCTCTATGCGCTCGTCGATCCTGGCGCTCCAGGTTTTCGTAAGCCGAGCCCAGTCTTTGCTTCCCGGCACCCGGTCCGTGGGCAGCTTGTCGAGTTCGGCCCGGATCTCTTCAAGGGTAAGCCCGACCCTCTGAGCGAACACGATAAACGCCACGCGCCGGGCCAGGTAGCGCGGGTAGCGACGGTGGCCGGAGTCGCTGCGCTCCGGGTGTAGTAGCCCACGCTCCTCGTAAAAACGCAACGCAGATGTGGCAACCCCCGTGCGTTCCGCAAGCTCCCCAACGGTTAGAGGCTTCGTAACGTCAACAGTACCATCCACAGCTTTATTCGTGTCCCTATCCATAATTTTCGTATTAGAACAAAAAATACCCTTGACTTCAAGTGTAGTTGAAGAATTAAGCTCTCCTTCGTAGCCATACAGGAGAGCCTCTCGAGCAGCTCGAGAGGCCTTTAAAACGAGAGGAGAGACGTGATGGGTGAAGGATCAGGGGCAACGGTAGAGCAAGAGGTTGCGGACTGGCCGGGGGTGAGTACAGGAGAGACCAGTAGGGGCGGACGGGCGCTCACTTACGGCAAGGTTGAGCTCGGGCATCTGCACGGGAACAGTTTCGCCGATTTGCCGTTCCCGAAGAAGGTTCGAGACGAGCTCATAGAGCAGGGCAGGGCCTCCGTACACCCACCGCTGCCGGAGTCGGGCTGGGTAAGACACCGGCTGGACGGCCCGGGCGATGTGGGAGCCGTGATCGAGCTCTTCCGCATGAATTACGACCGCGCAAAGGCCCGTGCCGAGAAACAAAGCCCAAGGCAAACGGCTCCGGAGGGGGAGTAATCGTGTACAGGCCCAGGATAGGCATAGTCATCGGCACCACCCGCGAGGGCCGGTTCGGAGAGACGCCGGCGCAGTGGATACTGGACGTTGCCTCCGGCCAGACCGATCTCGACTTCGAGATCGTCGACTTGAGAGAGTATCCACTTTCCTTTCTTGGGGAGCCGAAGTCTACCGGTGCAGGGGACTACGGACATTCTGACCCCGGTTCACGTTGGACCATGGAGATGGCTCGGTTCGACGGGTACGTCTTCGTCACGGCCGAGTACAATCACTCCATTTCGGGCGTACTGAAGAACGCCATAGACCATCTCGGCTCCGAGGTCCACAACAAGCCCGCGGCGTTTGTAGGCTACGGGGGAGTCGGTGGCGTCCGAGCCGTAGAACAGCTGCGCCTAGTCTGCATCGAGCTTCAGATGGCCCCGACCAGGACCGCCGTGCATATAGGCATGGAACCGTACATGGGCGTCTCCAGAGAAGGCAAGGAGCTCCGGGATTTTGACTCTCTAAATCGCAAGGCGCGGGCTATGCTCGAAGAGCTCTCCTGGTGGACCCACACGCTCAAAGCGGGCCGGAAAGAAGCTGCCGGTACCGAGGAACGGATCGAAGAGATTCTCGGGTTCTGGTTCGGTCAGGAGGGAGACCCCGGCTATGGAGAGTTCCGCAAGGCTTGGTTCTCCGCCGAGCCGGATTTCGACCGGGAGATCCGGGATCGCTTTTTGGCGACCTACGTAGAGGCCCGGGAAGGAAAGCTGGATCGCTGGCAACACGAGCCCAGGGGCGCTCTGGCGCTTGTCATACTCCTCGATCAATTTCCGCGCAACGTGTTCCGTAACTCGCCCGGCATGTACGAGACCGACGAAAAGGCGCGCTCTGTCGCCGATTCCGCCCTGAGTAAGAGCTGCGATAAGCAGTTGCCAGCATTCCAGAGGTGGTTTCTGTACATGCCTTTCCTCCACAGCGAGAATCTTGCCGATCAGCATAAAGCTACGGAGCTATTCGAGGCCGTGGAGCACGGTTCAAATGGTAGTGGACCCGGAGACTGGCACCTGAGGACCATAGAGCGCTTTGGCCGATTCCCGCACCGCAACGAAATCCTTGGCAGGGAGAGCACTCCAGAGGAGATCGAGTTCCTCGAAGCGCAGAACACCACAAAGCAAGAGGCTTAAGATGAGGAGGGCGAGCGACTCCGACGCGAAAGACGAACGGTCCACTGCCGCCGCGGGGAATGAGGCCCTCGACGAGAAGCCTCCCGTATCGGCCCGACCGTTCCTGGTGGTGGTCGCCTTGGCCGTGTTCGTCACGGTGCTCACGGGCAACGTCGTCAACGTCGTAATACCTCTTATGAGAGAAGAGTTTGGCGCCTCCGCCGCCGGGGTGGGATGGATCATCACCGGTTACGCCCTCGCCTACGCAATAGGCGTACCGCTCTACGGACGAGTCTCGGACTTTTTCGGGGTCAGGCGCGTTTTCGCCTTGGGGCTACTAGGGTTCGCCGCCGGCGGCCTCGTCTGCGCCCTCGCTCCGAGCCTGTCTGTGCTGGTCGCGGGACGAATCTTGCAGGGTATCGGAGGTGCGGCGGTACCAGCCCTCGCCACCGTCTCTGTAGCGAAGGTACTCCCACCCGGTGAGCGAGGCGCCGCCCTGGGAGTCGTGGCCTCCAGCGTGGGCGTGGGCTCCGCGGCTGGACCGGTAGTGGGCGGGATCGTCGGGCAGTTCGCTGGTTGGCGTCCCCTCTTCTTGGGCACGCTCGTTTTGATGCTGCTCCTGGTGCCATTCGCCCTGCGTGTGCTGCCGGGCGGAGCCTCAGAGGATGAGCGGCGTGGCTTCGACCTCTTGGGTGGTGTGCTGCTCGGCCTGGGCGCTGGGCTATTCCTCTTCGGTATCACCCAGGGGCAGGGCGAAGGCTTCGCCTCGTTCTCCTCCTGGGGCAGCTTTCTCGGGGCGGTTGTAGCCCTGGTGGGTTTCGTCAGGCGTATAAATGCGGTGTCAGAGCCTTTCGTGTCAGCTTCCCTATTCCGGAACCGGGCGTACGTAGCTGCTCTCATCGTTGGATTCTTAGCCAGCTTGGTCAATCTCTCGGTACTCTTCTTCGTACCGATGCTCCTTGTAGAGGTGAATGGTCTCTCAGCGGGGGCCGCCGGGATCGCGCTCACTCCCGGGGCCGTGGCCCTAGCGGTGCTCTCCCCTTTTACCGGACGGCTCTCCGACCGTACCGGCGCGAGACTGCCCCTCGTGGCGGGCCTTGCGCTTATGGGACTCTCCGCCCTGTTCGTTTCAACATTCGCTGGGGCGTCGCCTGTACTCATCGCCGCAGGGGTGGTAGGCGTGGGTTCGGGCTTCGCCCTCGTCCAGTCTCCGGCTAACAACGCCGCCGCCAACGCGCTTCCTGAGGAAGAGATCGGAGGAGGACTGGGCATCTTCTCGGGTGCCTTCTTCCTGGGATCGGGAACCGGGCCGGCGCTCATCGGAGCTTTACTCGCCGCCCGCCAGGAGGCTGGATTGGATGCCATCAACCCCATGTACACGCAGGGCGCCGCCCCATTCTCCGACGGCTTTTTGGCTTTGGGCGCCGTGGCGCTAGTAGCTTTGGTGGCCGCTACCCGACTTCGAGAAGGCAGCGGCAAGAGCAAGGGAGGTGGATGATCCGGGGAGGACACACAACGAAGATACAGGAGCGGACGGAGGCGCCAGATGGAACGCCGACACGTCTTTGTCTATACAGACCTTGTTGGCGAACGCTCTAGGTAGTCACGCTGGCCTATCGGATAGCCTGATGCCTGTAGGTTTTCTTACTAAAGAACAAAGGCGCTCCTACGGCCGCTACACCGGCGAGCTCTCGCCAGAGCAACTGGCCCGTTTCTTCCATCTGGATGACGAAGACCGGCGGCTGATCGCCCTCCGCAGAGGTAACCACCACCGCTTGGGCTTCGCCCTACAGCTCGCCACGGTTCGCTTTCTCGGTAGTTTTCTCTCCGATCCCACAGATACGCCCGACGGTGCAGTATGCTACGTCGCGGCGCAGCTCGGAATCGAGGACCCGATCTCCGTGCTACCCCGGTACCTTGAGCGCGAACCGACTCACCGCGATCACGCCGCCGAGATCCGTCACGTCAAGGGCTACGCACCGTACGGCTCCCAGCCCGAGCTCTTTCGACTGACGCGCTACCTCTACAACCGCGCCTGGGTGTCGGCCGAGAGTCCGAGCTTACTCTTCGACCTGGCTACCGCCTGGCTATTTGAGAGGAAGGTTCTGCTACCAGGTCCTACCACCCTTGAGCGCCTTGTCTCGCGAGTCCGCGAAAAGGCGACGACTCGCCTGCACGCGAGGCTCGCACACCTACCGGATGCCAGACAGAGAGCGGGCCTTTCGGGACTGCTCGTCGTCGAGGCTGACGGGCGCCAGACGAGGCTGGAGCGGCTGCGTCGTCCGCCTACCAGCGTAAGCGCCAAAGGTCTCGTAGGCGCGCTGGACCGCCTGGAGGAGGTGCGCTCTCTCGGGGCTGGGGCGCTCGACCTCGCGGGAATACCAGAGGGTAGGCTAAAGGTGCTCGCCCGGACAGCCGCCTCCGTGAGGGCACAGGCTATAGAGCGTATGCCCTACGAGCGCAGGGTTGCAACGCTACTCGCGTTTGCCAGAAGGCTCGAAGCCACCGCCCAGGACGACGCTCTGGATGTCCTCTACGCCCTGACCGCCGAGATGATCTCTCAGTCAAAGGGTAAGAAGAACAAGGAGCGCCTGCGCACGATCAAGGATCTCGACGCGGCGGCGCTGACGCTCAAGGAGGCCTTCGAGGTGTTCTTCGACCCTTCGCTTTCCAGAGAGCACAGTCTGGGAGAGGCCAGAGATACGGTCATCCTCTGGTCCGGCGAGGACAAACTCCGACGAGCTCTTGAGAAGGTTGCCGAAGTGGCGCGTCTGCCGGAGGAGGATCACCAGAGAGAGCTGCTCTCCCGGTGGAAGACCGCGCGGACCTTTTTGCCCCGTTTGCTCTCCACCATCGAGTTCGGGGGCACCGATGCCGCGGGTCCCGTGCTCGAGGCCTACGATTATCTAAAAGAGATTGACTGGAGCTCGCACTCGCGTTTGCTACCAGACCCTCCGCTCTCTGTGGTTGGAAAGGGTTGGCGCCGACTGGCCTTTGGGGAGTCTGTTAGGGAGTTCGGCGACGGCGCCGCTGCCAATGCCATCGCTGCCAACGGCGATGGTGTTAGGGCGGACGGCCGGGTAGACCGCAAGGCGTACGCCCTGGGCACCCTGGAGGCGCTGCACGAGGCGATGCGTGGCCGAGAGGTGTTTGTGGAGCCGAGCGAGCGGTGGTCGGATCCGCGAGCAAAGCTACTCTCCGGGGATGAGTGGCAGGCGGCTCGACCCGGGGTCCTGCATGCCCTCGGCCTCTCTTCTGGGCCGGAGGCATACCTGAGTGAGAAGGCCGGGAATCTCGACGAAGCACACCGCCGGACAGCCGAGAATTTGCCGGGGAACGCCGCAGTGAGCATAGATCCCGCGAAGGCTGCCGGCGACGCCGACGCCCTGGACATCTCGAACCTCGACAAGCTCGAAGAGCCGGAGTCCCTAAAGCGGCTCCGCAAATCTCTCGGCGCTACCGTACCCGTCTTGGACCTGCCCGATCTCATGCTGGAAGTCGGGCAGAGGACCGGCTTCGCCGAGGAGTTCGACCACGTCTCCGAGGGTGGCTCTAGGGTTAGAGACCTACAAAAGAGCGTATGCGCCGTACTACTCGCCGAGGCCTGTAATGTAGAGCTTGAGTCTCTCGTTGATTCGGGAGATATAGCGCTGACGAGGGGCCGGCTATCCTGGATCAAGCAGAACTACCTTCGCAACGAGACGCTCGCCAGAGCCAACGCCCGGCTCGTAGATGCCCAGAAAAAGATACCGCTAGTCTCCGCCTGGGGCGCCGGAGAGGTCGCCTCGGTGGACGGTCTGCGCTTCGTCGTCCCCATACGGACGGTTAACGCCGGCCCGAACCCCCGCTACTTCGGAACTGGCAGGGGTATCACCTACCTCAACTACGTCTCCGACCGCTCCACCGGCTTCCACGGCATCGTTGTGCCGGGCACCCTGCGCGACTCGCTCTTCGTACTGGACGGTCTCCTCGAACACGAGACGAGCCTCAAGCCTACCGAGATAACTTCCGACACTGCTGGCTATTCGGACTTGATCTTCGGCCTGTTCCACCTGCTCGGCTACCAGTTCAGCCCCCGCATCGCGGACGCCGGAGAAGCCAGATTCTGGCACATGCGGCATATGCAGCCTCGCGGCGACTACGGTGGTTACGGTCCACTCGACGGCCTCTCACGCGGCAATCCCATCAAGACCAACCTCATCCGGGATAACTGGGAGGACATACTCAGAGTGGCCGGCTCCCTAAAGCTCGGCACGGTAAAGGCCTCGGACCTGACCCGCGCACTTCACTCTGGCGCAAAGCAGTCCGAGCTCTCGAAGGCCATAGCCGAGATCGGCCGGATAGCAAAGACCCTCTTCCTGCTCTCATACGTAGATGACGAGGCTTACCGCAGACGTGTACTGGTCCAGCTTAACCGCCACGAAAAGCGCCACGAGCTCGCTAGAGAGATCTTTCATGGCGACCGGGGCCGGGTAAGAAAGCGATACCGCGAAGGCCAGGAGGATCAGCTCTCCTCTCTCGGGCTCGTCCTTAACGCGATTGCACTCTGGAACACGCTGTATCTGGATAGGGCGGTCGACCACCTTCGGCAAGAAGGTGAAGATGTGCGAGAGGAAGACCTGGCGCGCATCTCCCCGCTAATGAACTCTCACATACACTTCACGGGCCGCTACCATTTCCGACTAGACCAGGCGGTGGCCGAAGGCGAGCTCAGGCCCCTGCGTGATCCTTCGGAGATAGACGATTTCGAGTTGCCCTCCGAACCCTGACCGCCTACCGTAGGCTAATACCCGGATTACCTTGCTACCGCAATATACCTACAGTGCTTGCACGTTAGCGTATGTTTTCGCTCCGTTGCTACTCGCGGTCCAAGACGAAAAATAAGGAGCCCGAGCACGGATCGGATCCTCGACCCGGAGCGCGCGCAGGGGGCAAGGCCGGGGAGGGAGAACACCGCCCATCTCCGGGTATCGAGCCAGCCGCGTCAGCTCACCACGATGTGTCGAGGAGCTTTGAGCGGCTACGTAGCCCGGTGGGTAACGACGATGTCAGTGCCATTCTTCCGGGAAAGGACCGGTACGAGTACTCAGGGGACCACGCTTCATCAACAACGGTGCTAGCGGTTAGCCGTTGTTTACTGTGTCAGTATTACCGCAGTAAACAAGCCTGATAGGAGGGCGTTGCGATCCGCTCTTCCCTACCGGGTTAAGACCGGCGGATCAGCAGAGGATCAGCCGACCAGCTCGTCGGTCTCCACACCCAGGGCGTCAGCCAACTTCCTTACGATCCGTCCCTGGGCGCCGTGGTCGAGGTTTTCCAGCCCGTTAATCGTGGAGCGGTACACTCCGCTTTGCTCCTGAAGCTCCCGTAGCGAGAGCCCCTTGCGCTCACGGGTCTGCTTGAGATTCGGGAGCATGATTCCGCGTCCTCGCGTTCTCCTGTTGCCCGTCCGCTGATCCATCCAGCACCTCTTAGTAATGTTTGTAGCTTAACTCTGCATCAGCTACGAGTATACCACGTGTCACAGTATTTCACGTGAAATAACATAAAAAAATTATATATTTGGCCTCTTTTGGCCTTGATTTGTCCTAGAAATAGAGTATACTACGGGTAGTCATAAAAGAGGCCCAAGGGGAGTCCTACCAAGACTCAAATCCCCAAGGGCCAGGACCACGAAGGGAGCACCAACGTGATCGAGGACAGTGTAGCTCAGGGTCACGGCCCACAAAACCCGGAGCAGGCCGAGTGCTTCCGATGCGAAGGCGAGAATTGCCGCCGCTGCGACGGCTCCGGCTGGAGGAACCGCAGCCGCTGCGCCGGGTGCGGCGAGCCGTCGGGAAAGCCGAGCGAGGGCGGCAAGGCTCTTGGGGGTCTTAGGAATCGCCGGGGCAAGGATCAGCCCATGTACTGCATGGAGTGCCACCCGGAGCTCATGGGCGGCGGCAGCGTGGCGAGGATCGCGCTGGTGAACCTGGGGGCGGCGTGATGGCCCCCAGGTTCACGGTCGCTGCGTCGAGGGCGAAGAGGACGGAGACGGACGAGGAGAGGCTGGCTAGGTTCGCCACGCTCCGGGACTCCAACGACCCGTGCGACGCGGAAGAGGCGATGAGGCTGGCAGAAAAGCTGGTCGAGCACTACGCGGGGCTAGTGGGAGCCGCGGTCAGGCGGTGGCGAAACCGGATGCCCTCCGGCTTGCGAGTGCTGGGCTTCGACGACCTCCATGCTGCGGGACTCAGGGGGCTCTGGGAAGCGCTGCTTAACTGTGACCCGAGCGGCGAGCAGCCCTTTGCCTCTTTTGCGAGCACCCGGGTATCCTGGGCGATCAGTCTTGAGGTCAGGCGCGCGGACTTCCTAAAGGAGCACGCCAGGCGCGAGGTCTTGCGCTCGTGGCGCGCCGTAAGCAGCCTTGAGAACTGCCTCGGGCGCGAGGCCACCGAAGAGGAGGCGGCGAAAGCCTCCGGCGTGAGCGTGGACCGTTACCGCGACCTCTGTCTGTGGGACCGCCGCTCTTTGACCTCCGAGCTTACGGACCCGGTCGAGAAGTATCTCTCAAGGACCGAAGGCGACCCGCTTGAGAGGCTGTGCGCCGTCGAGGAGGCCCTGGAGAGCCTCAAAGGGCGCGACCAGGAGATGAGGGAGGCCGCCCTTGAAATCGGAGTAGCGGTCGAGAAGGTCAAAGGTTACTTCGAGATAGCCGAAGCGGACGAGACGGAGAGGGCGGCATGAGCGCCGCCCTCTTTCCCCTGGGGCGCGTGGTGGCTACGCCCGGCGCGCTGGAGGTACTGGGGCAGACCAGCGCGGACCCGGCGCAGCTCTTGGCGCGTCACCAGTCCGGCGATTGGGGCGAGGCCCCGCCCGAAGACGTGAGGGAGGACCGCCTTAGCGTCGAGCGCGGATTCCGCATCCTTAGCAGTTACCCGGTAGGGGACGAGCGAGTCTGGATCATCACGGAGGCGGACAGGTCGAGCACTTGCCTGCTCTTGCCGAGCGAGTATTGAAACCAGTAGCCGCGAGTGGCGGCGCGATCTCTGATCGCGTCGTCTGCTCGTGGAACTCGGGGAAGAGCGAGACATACTGAAGGGAGAAGGAGATCTTGAGAGTCGTGGAGAAGCTGATGGATATGTGCGTGAGGATGCTGCTGTGGCTAACGGCGGCGCTGGTGGCGCTGGCGGTGGTCGAGGCCGTGACCGACTCACTGGCCGAGGCGGTGGGTATACCCTACGAGCAGACGTTGATCCTGGTGGCGGGTACTCCCCTGCTGATCTTCGGTCTATACCTGGAGCGCGGTGGCGGTAGCAGCCGAGGCCGGAAACGACGGTAGCAGAGAGGCGATGTGGGGCGGGCTCGGAGATACCGGGTCCGCACCGCTCGTTGATTCGGCGCGGGAGATACCGGGCTCTCCGACAAGAGCTACACGACGGCGGGGCCTTGCCCGCTCTTCGAGCGAGCGGCGGCCCGGTTCTTCCGGGGAGGCTTTCCTGCCAACCCGGCTCGACACAGGTAGAGTCTCATACAGGGTTCAGCCGGGGGCCTCCTCGAAGACCACGGAACCCGGTCTATAGGAGCCACGTCACGGCGGGGCCTTGCCCGCGTGGACTCGCGCTCTTCGTGCACATCGCCCACGCGACCGGCGGCCACAAATCGGGCCAAGTCTGTTAGTGCTTCGATCCCCGGCAAATGTAGACGAGGTTAGCGCGTTTCCACCGGGAGCCTTCTTGGAGACCACGAAAGCAGCGTGGAGGGAGCTTCTCGGCGGCCTCTTCTTTCGTCACCAACGTATGGCAGGATAAGCGTTGTCGCTCGTGAGAGCGCTTGGTTGACTATAGTAGCTTTACTAATACATAATGAATAAGCGCTGATTGCAGCGACTGTCAGGGTATGGGAGCGCTAGGGGGAAAGTGGCTAAGAAGAAGGTTACTAGCTGGGTGGATGAGCGTACAGCCGGGGTACTAAGAGCCAGGGCCGCCCAGCACGAGATCTCGATGAGCGAGGTGGTCGCCCAGACCCTGCAGGAGGCCGTCAGGGACGAGGCGGCGGAGGGCGTCGGCACGGAGCTTTTGCTGCCGGCGGTCAGGGCGACGGTCCGGCGGGAGGTCGGGAGGATGAGCGACAGACTCTCTCACCTGATGGCGAGGTCGGCGCTCGAGAGCGCGGCCGACCGGAGGGCACTGTACCAGATCCTCGTGAAGGAGTTCGGCCAGGAGCAGGCGCGCGAGATCAACCGCCGCTCGTGGGTACAGAGCGTCGAGAGCTTGAAGAGACCGGCTGAGGGTCTGCGGGAGATCCTCGGCGAGCGGGCCGGGGACGATCTGGGGTCGGAAGACGCCAGATCGGAGAGTATGATACGCCGGGAACGAGAAGGGTCGGAGGACGCTGAAGAGGGCAGACCTGAGGGCGGTGAGCACTAGTGAGCCCGGCTATCGTGAAGGTCAACTACGTAGCCATGAGCGCGGGAGGGAGGGCGGCGGCCGGGGCGAGCGCCGACTACTACGCGCACCGGCCCGACTCGGATGGAGAACGCGAGTACCGGCCCGGCTTTGACGTCGAGACGGAGGAGCTCGACAAGAACGAGGTCTACTCCAGGATCGAGCAGGGCGAGGGCGACTACGTCTACCGGATAATCCTCAGCCCCGGCGAGGAGGAGATGGACGCCGCGGACGTGAGGGAGTGGGCCAGGGACGTGATGGAGCCCGTTGAAGAGGCCGGGGGAGAGTGGG
The DNA here is from genome assembly GCF_001029505.1 of Rubrobacter aplysinae. Taxonomy (NCBI): domain Bacteria; kingdom Bacillati; phylum Actinomycetota; class Rubrobacteria; order Rubrobacterales; family Rubrobacteraceae; genus Rubrobacter; species Rubrobacter aplysinae. Next base: position 31,869 of record NZ_LEKH01000023.1, read on the forward strand.
TCGGGTTCGTCCACGACGACCAAACCGACCATCCCCACGCCCACGTCATCGCCTTCACCGACGAGAAGCTCGACCGGGGGGACCTCGCGGAGATGCGCGAGATCGGCACGGAGGGCGCCGAGATCTTCGCCGAAGCCAACAAAAGCTGGCTCGAAAAGGTCGGCGAGGAGGCGAGGGATCTCGCCGAGGAGGCGGGAGCGGAGGCGAAGAACCTGGCGTCCGACATGAGCACTCACGGCGTGATCGGCGCGGCCGAAGGCGCAGGCGAGGAGATCAAGGATCTGGCCTCCGACGCGGAGTACGCGGGGGCACGGATCGCGGCGCTCGTGCCCGGAGGTGAGAGGGAGCCCGACCCGGAGCGGGACCGGGCGGAGGAGGACGCGCGGGAGATGGAGATACAGGACTGGATGGACCAGCTCAAGTCGGAGAGCGACGAGCTGATGGGGATAAAGGATCCGATGGAAAGCGAGATCAAAGAAGATTTGGAAGATGGCGAGGACGAAGGCCATGAAAAGCGTGAGCCGGAGATCGACCGGAGGGAGTTGATGGCGCTTGAGCACGAGGACCCATCCCCTGAAGCGCAGCCCGAGCCCTGACAGCCCCGGTACGGGGCGGGCTCGCGGACCGGGCGGACCGGGTACGGCGAATGGAGCCGGCGGACGAACCCCCGTCGAGTGGTGGCTAAGGTGGTGGATGGACACCACGGGCGGCGCGTCGGGCGTGGTAGCCCCGGCCAGCGGGGCCGCGATAGCCGGGCTGATAGATCCTGCGGCGATCCCGCTAGGACTCGCGGCGGGCCTTCTGATCGGGCTGCTCTGGAGCCTTGGGACCGCCGGTAAAGCCGCAGTCGTGATCGGGCTGGTGTCGTTCGGCCCGCTGGCGGTGATGGGGCTCGGCGCCGTCGCCGGCTCCAGCTCCGGGCTTCTCTTGTCTCTCTTTGTGGGTGGATCGCTGCCTCTGGTCGGGATAGTGGCGTTTATCTGGCACCTGCGCCGTCCGAAACCAGACCAGCCTCACTATCACGCGCACTGGGCGGCCCGGGAGGAGGTATCGGATCTGACAGGGACCGAGGCCTCGGGGGAGAAACGCGGGCCTGAGAACCTCTCAGACGGCGTCATACTCGGCACCCACGGAGAGACTCGGGAGCCGCTAGTCGTGAGGCCCGGCCAGGACGGCCGTAGGGAGATAGGTCACTTCCTGGTGTGCGGTCCCAGCCGCAGCGGGAAGAGCCTGCACCTGACCACGAACCTCCTTAGCTGGGGCGGCTCGGCGGTCGCCGTCGACGTGAAGGGCGAGTTGTACCGGAAGACGGCCGGGATCAGGGCGAACCTGCCGGGAGGCGAGAACCGGATACTGGTGCTCGACCCCGAAGGCCGCGGCGACCGCTACGACCCCTTCGCCGAGCTCTCCTACAGCGAGGAGGCGACCAAGCGGGCGGTGCATCTGATACTGGAGACCGACAAGGCGCGAGACCCCGTATTCGCCCGGCGCGCCTCGTCCGCCGTGTACGCGGGGCTCGTGGGAGCCAGGATCGAAGGAGCGCCGTCGCTCGCCTACTTGCGGGAGATCACCGCGGAGGGGCCTAGAGTGTACGTCGAGCGGCTCCTTGAGCTCGGAGACCCGGAGATACGCCGGAGCCTGGTGGACTTCCTCGGAGGTCCGCCGGAGGAGATGGAGCCCCGCGACTACAGGAACGACAGGTTCCTTTCGAGCGCGTGGGGCACGATCACCTCACAGCTCGACGCCGTGTTCAGTCCAGGAATACTCAAGATGACCGGGGGCAGCGACTTCCGGGCGGCGGACCTCGTGAAGAGCCCGGCCACGCTGTACCTGATGTTCTCGGAGACGGAGCTCGAGTACACGGAGAAGATCTTCCAGATCACCCTGCTCGCCCTCACGAGCGGCCTCATAAGGCACGGCGACCGCGACCCGGACGGCGTGTCGGGCGCGGTACCGATGCTCTTCGCCCTCGACGAGGCCGGGAGGACTCCGATACCGAGGTTATCCGACATGATCTCGACCATCGCGGGCCGTGGCATGGCCGCGATGATTTACATCCAGGACCTAGCCCAGCTAGAGAGCGCCTACGGCCGCGAGGCTGCGCAGACCATCAGAAGTGGCTGCCACACCCAGCTCTACTACCGGCCCCAGGACCACGACACGGCCCTGCACATCTCGAGGATGGCGGGGCAGAAGAGCATCGAGGACCTGAGAAAGAACACCGGAGGCGGCGGCAGCGAGAGCATAGGGCAGACCAAGAGAGAGCTCATAACGCCCGACGAGGTCAGGCAGATGTCTCACGAGGACATCATCGTGTTCACTGGGAACAAGCCGCCGATCCTAGCGCAGAGGCTGAAATGGTTCGAGTTCTTCGAGGACGGACAGGAGCTGGTGGACGAATATCCGTCGGCGGAACCCGAGCCGCTGGAATCGCCGGAGCTCGTCAGGGCAGATTACAAGACCGCCGGGGATAATGGCGCTGGTGATGAGTCTGGTGACGGCGGTAATACCGGGGAAGACCCATCAAAAGCGAGGGAGGGCGTAGTAACTTCAGAAGCTTCAGAAGCGGACGAGGTCGGCGACGATCCATCCAGTAATGGAAAGCGTGGCCGCGAGCGCATGGGCACCCCCAAGGACGACGCCGGAGGCTACGTTGAACCGGAGCTATAGCCCGAGCGAGAACAGGCGGGGTAGGATAGCCACCCTGGTAATGGTCGCGGCCCTGGGCCTGCTGGGCGTCGTCCTGGTCGCGGCCACTTCGCAGGGTACCGAGGGTGCTGAACAAGGCCCCGGACAAGAAGCAGATCCTTCCTCGTCCGCCGCCGACGGATCTTCCCCGGATGGTTCAGAGGTCTACTCATCCGACGACGCCTCGGACTTCGTTACTACTGAAAGCACCGAGAGCACTGAAAGCACAGGGGACGCCGGGGAGAGCGCACACGAGCCGGAGCGGACGACGCCTCCCGATGACCTGTCTTTCGTTTGCGACAACTTCGCTCCTACGGAGGACGCCGGCATACCATCCGAGCAAAGAGAGAGTATGGAGAAGGCGGCGGAGCGGTACATCTTGACCGCCTACGGAGATCCCGGCACGGACCCCGCGGCCTACGAGAGCAGCGTGGAGGAACTCACGGTGGAGGAGTGCTTCTCCGAATCTCCCGCCGCGGGTTACGTCGAGAATGGGGAAGGGATGGCCGAGCAGGGCGGCCGGCAAGTAGCACCCGTGGACACGCTCGACGACACGACGTTCTCCAGGGAGTTCGTCCTGTTCGACCCCTCCTCCGCCGAGAGCGTGGAGGACGAGGAATCTGGCGCGGTCTATACGAAGGTAACGGGAGAGGCGGTGTGGGTATCCGAGGAGTCCGACGGCAGCGGAGCCGTGGGCAAGCAGCAGACTCTCACACTTGCGAAGCCCGAGTCCGGGCAGGGAGAGTGGAAGGTGTCCTACGGTCAGACCATCCCGCCGCCGTCTTACATGGACAGCGAGTACCAAAATGAGCTACCTTCGGGAGTAGGCTAGTTGGCGGGGATCTCGAACTTTGCGAACCGATGGTATAAGGAAGCAACTTGAGATTACGCGACCTAATAAATCGGAGACGTAAGAAGAGGGCCTACACGCCTGCGATGCCTCCGGGAAACCCGCCTGGAGATTTCCGCAAGTGGCAGCGCAACCGGGCAACTCAGAATGCCATACAGCGTCAGGAACAGGACCCACCCCGGCCCAACAAGGGCAGAACGCAAACCTCCCTCGCCAAAAAACTAGAAATACTCTCGCAGCTATACCCACATCCTGACGGCGGCCAATGGACGGCACAGGAAATCGAAGAGGCTACGAATCGTGAGATACATCCTAGCTATTGGTTAGCCATGAAGGAAGGTAGAACGGACATTATCGCGGGTATCGCCCAACACGGGACTATATCGAATCTTTGGGAGGCCATTGAACATAAGATCAGGCTTATAACGCGTGCTATGGGCGTGCCTTATGACCTCTGGTTCAGGCCCATGTGGTGGTGGGAGAAAGTATACGAGGAATGGGCACGAGGTGAAGACGTAGAAGATAAGCTACATGATGAAAAGTACGACTCCGATGACAGTAGGCCAGCTCGTTTGCTGGTGAACTGGGAGTATGTCCGACCCACCGCCGACGACTGGACTCTGGGGCAGCTCAATATTCGCCCGCGCGACCTGCGAGCCAGCGTACCCGCGTGGACCCTCTGTAGTGTCGGGGAAGCGGCAACACTACTCCAGATACCGGAGACAGAGGTAGAGGAGATGCTGGACACGGGAGAGCTGCAGGGCGGCCAAAGTGACCACGGCTGGGACAGCGTCAACCTGGACTCGGTATTACGGCGGCTTGATTGATGTCTTCGGGGAGGATCGTGGATAAAGCAAAAGATCTCGGGGATGAAGCTCTAGGATTCGTACTAGGCGTACCAGCGGGCTTGATCTACTACGCACTGGTCAAGTACAAGACGCGCGGCATGTCGAGAGCAGACACCCAGAGCGTAATGCTTAAGGAGCTAAAATTATTCGGTGCGGATCTAACCCAAGATTCCGATGACAGCTCGCGGCGGCGCTAGACTGCCTCTCACCCAGCCTTAGTCACATGAAGATCACCTTTACCGTCGCCGGGTCGAGAGGCGACCTACAACCCTATGTCGCGCTGGGCACGAGACTACGGGCAGAGGGCGCGGAAGTTCGCATAGCCGCGCCCGCGATGTTCGAGGATCTCGTGGTCGGCCACGGTCTAAAGTTCAGTCCCATACCCCTGGATCCTTGGGGAGCCATTAGCCGGGTGCTAGGAGGCCGTAGCACGAACCTCCTCGCCGCTGGCCGGGCGAGCAGAAAAGAGTTGAGCCCGATAATGGACGATCTCCTCCACACTTACTCCAAGGCGTGCGAAGGAGCGGACGCGGTGGTCTACTCTCCGGTGGGATTTCTAGGCCGCGCGATAGCACAAGACAAAGGAATCTCCAGCGTAGGCGCCGCGTGTCAGCCTTTTCTCAACCGGACTAGCTCTTTCCCCAGCGCCTTCTTGCCGGTACCCGGCCGCCAGGTATGGGCGCCCGGCAAGGCGCGTTGGCGCGTCTACAACCGTCTTACATATACCTTTTCTCAACAACTACTGTGGAGCTTTATACGGGCTCCGGCGAACCGCGCGCTCTCTGGAGTCGACGGAAGCTCGCCTCTACCACGTCTAAGTCATCTAAAGGAGCTGAACGAGTCGGGCGAGCTGATACTCAACGGCTGGAGCCCTCGCGTCTTACCGCATCCCCCCGATTGGGGCGACAACCTCCCGATCACCGGATACTGGACCTTGCCGGATGGAGCTGGTTGGACGCCTCCAGGTGATCTCGTTGAATTCCTGGAGTGCGGGCCGGCCCCGGTGGTCATCGGCTTCGGCAGCATCGCGGGGGAAGATCCTCAAGAACTGAGGGACTTGCTCGTCGGAGCGCTGCGCCGAGCGCGGAGGCGCGGAGTCGTGCTAACGGGTTGGAGCGGGCTCTCGAATGCCGAGTTCCCCGAGGACGTTTACTCGATCCCGGAAGCTCCTCACGACTGGATATTCTCGAAGGCCGAAGCGGTGATCCACCACGGCGGCGCGGGCACCACGGGGGCGTCTTTGAGGTCCGGGAATCCCACGATTGTAATGCCCTTCTACGCGGATCAATTATTCTGGGCGCGAAGAGTCGCTCACCTGGAAGCAGGAGTGGCTACACTGCCCAGGGCGAAAATGTCTGCTAGCCGGTTAGCAGAAGCCATAGAGCAAGCTACCAACGACTGGAAGATCAAGGTTCGTGCGCAAACGCTAGGGCGCGATTTGAGGTCGGAGAATGGCGTTGAGGTAGCCACCAAGTATATATATCAAATGCTACAAAATCGATAAACGCCGCACGACTCGTTCGGCAACCTCATCCGGCAGCAATAGGTAAGTCAACCAGCCGTTGTTCTTCTTAGAAGCGGGTAAATATCTATAAAGCTTCAGCAGCTCGTAAACGGAGCGATTTGGCTTGCGAGTCATAAAGGATGCTAACTCCTCGGGTAGCAACCCGGATTGGACCGTGAGAAGCACTTGATACCGCCATGGACCCACTATGCTGCCTATCTCTTTGAGCAGCCGATCCGTAAGAGCGCTTCGTGAGTAATTCGCAAGCAACTGTTTATGGCGTTGGACTCTATACTCCTCATAAGTGGAGGGCAGGTCGGCTATCTCCATAGCCGATCCTAACTCAAGCATCGACCGACAGTGCTCTACGCGATCCTTCTCGGACATCCGTCCATACACGATCTCATGGACCCGCTCACCATAATCAATGAACAAATATATGAAATCCCTATAAGCCCAATGAGGGATCGCTTCACCTCTAACTCGCTGCGCCTCAGCGTGTACACGATTGATCCTGTCTACCTTAGCCATGGCCGCGCTCGGGTGGCACGTGAAAACGTCTTGTAGAAAGGCGGCTGTATCCAGTGAACGCTCCAGTAGGTCTTTGTGTGCGGATCGTGAAACCCATAACCAATCCACCGCCTTGTTATGGGCGAACTCCGATAGTAGGCCCGTGGCGAATAGGAGCACCGCGTCGGGGGTACTCCAGACACGCCTCGTCGCCGCACTTGTGACCATCTCCATTCGTACAACCTTACCGAAAATTATCCCTGTCGAGAAGCGTGATTCTCGAACACTCGCGTAGCCCAGTCCAACACTAAAACGGACAGTAGCAACCCCTCTGCCTCCATCTGATTTATCCTTATGTGTGGGGCTAGGGAAGGAGCTTAGAGATGGAAGGGTACGGAACCTGGGAAGACCTGAAGGAGCGTATCATGGAGGCCGCGCCCGGGGTTGCGGAAGAGGGCGGCATACGAGCCTTCACAGAGAACGACCTGGCCCGCGAGCTAAGTATGGAAGATGCTCAGGGCAAGCGCCAACTCTCCACTGCAGTCAATCAGTTGGTGGATGAGGGACGGCTTAGGAGCAACCCGGGGTTGAGCAAGAACCTCAGTATAGGTACAGGGTAGATAACCTCCCAGTAGGCCACCTCGCCACCTCCGCGCCCTCGATCCGTTATGAGAATCCAGGTTCTCGGCACTAGCTCGCAAGAAGCATGTCCCAACGTTGACAAACTACTCTATCGTGGCTAGCTTGACCGGCATGTCCGTCGAGTTCGTTCTTACCTCGCTCATCGTTGCTCTCGTTCCAGGAACGGGCGTGGTCTACACGATCTCTAGCGCGATAGGTGGGGGCTGGCGTAGTGGTCTATTCGCTACCGTCGGCTGTACCCTTGGCATAGTCCCCCACATAATGGCCGCGATGCTCGGGCTCTCCGCACTCATGCAGGCCGGCTCGGTGGTCTTCGAGGTGGTGCGGTGGGCCGGGGTGGCCTATCTCGTCTACCTAGGCGTTTCCATGATCCTAGCGGGAGGCTCGCTGGAGTTCGACACGGACGAGAACAGTTCCTCTAACCGTAACCCGGTAGGGTTGGTGATCCGGCGCGGGATCTTGCTGAACCTCCTTAACCCGAAGCTGACCCTGTTCTTCTTCGCCTTTTTGCCGCAGTTCTTGGGTAGCGCTCCATCGCTTCTGGACCCGAGGCTAGTCGGGCTCGGCGCGGCTTTCATGGCCGTGACCTTCGTCGTGTTCTTAGGCTACGCTAGCGCGAGCGCCGCCGTCCGAGACCTGCTTCTCGGCTCCGCTACCTTACGGAAGTGGTTCCAGAGGTCTCTCGGGGCGCTGTTGGTCGCCTTCGCCGCTAGGCTCGCCCTAACGGAGCGGTAATCAGATAATCTCCTAGCGCACCAAGACGTACGTCAAGAAAAGGAGGCTCTGTAATGTTCGCCTACGATGCAACGGTCGCCGGGCGATACCCGGAGGTTCACGCAGGAGTTCTCCACGCTACAGGGCTCCAGGGTGGAGAGTCTTCACCGAAACTTCTGGATGAGTACCGGGCGGAGCAAAGAGCTGTCGCCGGGAGGCTCGACAGTGTATCCATAGCCGAGCTAGCGCAGATAGCCGCCTGGCGCAGGGTTTTCAGCGACTTCGGCGCAAAGCCGACCCAGTACCGCAACGCCGCCGAGGCGCTTTTGCGCAGGCTCTCAAAGCACGGCGACATACCGACCATCAACGCCCTCGTGGACATCGGCAACCTCGTCTCTATCCGTTACGCAATGCCCGTCGCCGTGTTCGACATGGGGAAGGTAGCAGCACCTATCACGGTCAAGTTCGCAACTGGAGACGAGGGCTTTACAGACCTGGGCTCGACCGAGACGGTCCAGCCAGATACCGGCGAGGTAATCTTCGCCGATGCCGACGGCGGTGTGTGCGCCCGCCGGTGGTGTTGGCGTCAAAGTGCGGGTAGCGTCACCGGCCCGGACACTACCGAGGCCCTGTTCGTCATAGAGGGACACCACGACAGTGTTCGCCAAGACATCGAATCGGCGCTGGCCGATCTCACCTCGCTACTCGCCACGCACCAGCCCGAAAGCGAGATTGAATCTTACGTGCTGTCGCCGAGCGACCACCATGCCGGGTGAGTCTGGGCCGGGTAGTAATGAGAGGGGATTAGCTTTGAGGGAATGCCAAAGCCTCGCTGAAGTGCGCGAATCCATAGACGCCATAGACCGGGAGATAGTCGGGCTGTTGGCCCAAAGAGGGGATTATGTTCGCCAGGCCGCTGTTTTCAAACAGACCACCGAAGACGTGAAGGCCCCGCAGCGCGTTGAGGCGGTGGTTAAGAAGGTTAGGAATCTGGCTAGCGAGCGCGGCGCGGAGCCCGAGGTTGTAGAGCGAGTTTACCGGGAGATGATTTCGGCCTTCGTAGCCCAAGAGATGCAGGAGCACTCTAAAAAAGCCGGAGACGAGTAAGCCTTGGATGCTGACCGGTGGCGCGAGCCCCGTCCACTGTTTGGCCCTGCCTAACGCCCGGTTCGTCTTCTCGATGCTGGGATAATTATTCCTATCGAGAAAGAGTATTCTCGACCAGCAGCGTCTCGCAGATCTAGTATTCTCACTGGAGCGCGTCGTAACTTGAGTACTCTGTAACTTCTCGGACGGAGTTCGTGGCTGGGCTAGCGCAAACTCCGCTCCCAAACTCCGTTGCAAGGGGATTAGGTAAGGCCAAATAGAGAGGGATCTTGATGGATGAAGGAGGGGTTCCGGCAGGCACCGACATATTCTCCGTGCACGCCCGCTATGGTTCGGAGGTAGTTACTGTCCTAGAGCCAGACGGCACGATACGCGGGGAGACCTCTACAATCTACCGGCTTCTGGGTTACAGACCAGAGGATGTAGAAGGTACGGACTATGACCCTGGCCAGAGCAAGTGGTTTGGCTTCGTCCACCCTGAGGATAGCGAGAAGCTACTTTCAGCCGTTGGCGGGTGCCTGGCTACCGCCGGAGAGAGCCCAGCGGTAGAGTACCGTATCCGACACGCCGACGACTCGTGGCGCTGGTTCGAGTCTCGGGGGGTCAACCTTGCTAGCGATCCACAGGTACAGGGCGTGGTGGTCTCCACAAGGGATGTTACCGACCGCAAAGAGGCCGAGCAAGCCCGTATCCAGAGCGAGACACGCCTGAAGAGCGCCTTCGAGGATGCGCCAATGGGGGTGGTCGTCTACGACCTCGAAAGCACCCTGATCGCGGTAAACCCGGCGCTTTGCAAGATGCTCGGCTACGACCGTCAAGAACTACTCGGGAGCTCTCCGCTAGAGATAACCCACCCGGATGACCGACCGCGGAGCCAACAGCGCACTCGGAAACTTCTCGATGGTGAGTTCCGCGAAAAGGGACTTGAAAAACGCTACTTGCGCAAGGGTGGCGGCTTCGTGTGGGCCTACTGTGAGGCCCGGTTGGTGCTCGATGAAGGCGAAAGACCAAGTCACTTCGTCTGCCACATCCAGGACATTACAGAGCGAAAGCGCACCGAGACTGAGCTGGCCGAGAGCGAGCGGCGCTTTCGGCAGCTGTTCGAGCAGTCGGTTGACGCTGTGATCGTCCACGACAGTGAGGGGAACATAACGGATGTAAACCGACAAGCCGTGCTCTCTTTGGGCTACAGCCGTGAGGAGTTGCTCTCTATGAACGTCTCTGATTACGAGACGAAGCTGCTCTCAGAAGAGGAGCGCACCGAGAGGCAGAGGAGTGGGGACACACTCTGGCAGAGGATAGTGGCAAACGAGCCGGGGACGGTCATTGGTACGTCAAACGGAGAGAACCGTCGAAAGGACGGGAGTACCTTCCCAGTAGAGGTTCTGGTAGGTGGGGTGGACTACGGCGGTCGTAGGCTTATCCTCTCTTCGATCCGGGACGTTACAGAGCGCAAGGCCCTTGAAGAGCGCCTAAAGCACCAGGCCCTGCACGACCCCCTTACCGGGCTTGTGGGTCGCGAGCTGGCGACCGACAAGCTCAAGAGCGCCTTGGCGCGTTCACGGCGTAATAAAGAGAGCGTCGCCGTGCTCTTCGTCGACGTGGATAATCTCAAAATGGTAAATGACTCCTTGGGCCATGAGGCCGGCGACCGGCTGCTAGTCAACGCAGGCGAGCAGCTGCAGCAGTGCGTAAGAGAAGGGGACACGGTGGCCCGCTTTGGCGGCGACGAGTTCGTCGTCTTGCTAGAGAGCTCCGGTAGCGAGGAGGATGCCCTGCTCGTCGCCGACCGCATCCTAAAGAGATTTGAGGAGCCCCTGCGGGTAAGCGGCTACGAGGTGCCCGTAACCGTTAGCGTAGGCGTAGCCGTTGACTCCTACTGGGCGGAAAGCTCCCATGTAGAGGAGACAGCCCCAGAGAGCAGCTCGGTAGAGGCTTCTACGGACAGAGGCGAGAGTGGCTCGGTGAGCGCCGGAGAGCTAGTACGCCAGGCCGACGCCGCGATGTACCGGGCCAAGTCCTCCGGCGGGGCCAGCTACGCTGTCTTCGAGCCACAGATGGGCCGGGAGGACATTGAGCACCTGGAACTTTCGAGCGATCTGCACCGTGCCATAGAGCGCGGTGAGCTTAGGACCTACTATCAGCATAAGGTAGACCTCTCGACAGGCAGGGTTGCGGGCTGGGAGGCGCTCCTCAGGTGGGAGCACCCGGAGCGCGGCCCTATAGCGCCGGACGTGTTCATACCTCTAGCAGAGGGGAACGGCCTCATAGTCCCTATAGGCAAGTGGGTGCTAGAGAGAGCCTGCGAGCAGGCCCGAATCTGGCGCGAGCGTTACCCGAAAGAGCCCGGGCAGTTCATGAGTGTGAACCTCTCTGCAAAGCAGTTCGCCGATCCCGCCCTCGGAGATGAGGTAGAGCATATCCTGGAGCGTACGGGCCTACCGGCAGCCGCGCTAGACCTGGAGATAACCGAAAGGGTCCTGATGAAGGTCGAGGGCTCGGAGTTCGCGCGGATGCGGGAGCTTAGAGAGCTTGGGCTTAGCTTTTCCTTGGACGATTTCGGTACCGGCTACTCCTCGCTGCGGTCTTTGAAAGAGCTTCCGGTGGACTTCATAAAGATAGACCGCTCCTTCATGGAGGGTGTGCCCGGAGAGTCCGAGGACGAGTCCTTCGTTACCGCGATGGTCGACCTTGCCCACGCCCTAGGGCTTGCCGTGGTCGGCGAAGGCGTAGAGAGTGAGGCGCAGTGGCATCGGCTAAGGGAGCTGGGCTGTGACTACGGGCAGGGCTACCATTTCTCACCACCTCTACCATCAGAAGCGGCCACGCTCAGCATGGAGCGCCTGGAGCGAGAAGGTCCTAGCGCATGATATAGCCGTCATCCCTGTAGCGGCTAAAATCCGTGGCGACATCCCGCAGACCCGGAGCCGAATAGCCAGAGTAGATCAAGCGTCCTGCATTTTATTCCTCGCGAGAAAGCGCATTCTCGTCTCTAACCGTTTTATGCAGCTCTGGTGAATATCTGGTGCTACGGGAGCCCGAAAAGGCTCTAAAATCTCCGCTGAGGAGGTCGTGGCGGATCCGACGCTTGTAACAAGTTTTGAGGTTTTGAATAGATATACCGCTACATGAATAGCAGAGATGGAAACCAGACTCGTGAGGCAGCGTTCCACACCAGTTCTGTGACGGCTATATGTAAATGGGAGGTATAAGTAGAAGTTGTGGATCGGGCGTTTGAAAGGCACGCGGTGTACCTTCCCTGTAAGCAATCAGCAAAGACCCGGCGCACGAACGCCGGTGGGAAGGATACACCGCAATGGACACACTACA
>NZ_LEKH01000024.1 GCF_001029505.1 Rubrobacter aplysinae
GGGAAACTCTTCTTTCTCCAACTCGACCCATCAGGCTCCGGCTTTCAAGGAACTCGGCCTTCCGGGCGAGGAGCGGGAGCTACGCCTCGAGCTGCGGGTGCTCTCGGACGTCGGGCTCGTGGGGCTCCCGAACGCCGGAAAATCCTCCCTGCTCGCAGCTTTGAGCGCCGCCCGTCCCAAGGTCGGCGACTACCCGTTTACGACACTGGCACCAAAGCTCGGGGTGGTGGACGGTAAGGCCGTGCGTGAGCCGTTTACCATCGCGGACATACCGGGGCTCATCTCCGGCGCGAGCCAGGGCCGGGGGCTCGGCAACCAGTTTCTGCGGCACGTGGCCCGCGCCCGCGTGCTGGTCTTCGTGCTGGACGCTAGCGAGGACCCCGAGGGCTCCGAAGGGGTGCTGTGGGCGGAGCTCGCCGCCGCCGGGCTGTCGGAGAAGCCGGTGGTGGTCGCGCTGAACAAGGTGGATCTCCTCGACGACGAGCTAAGAGACTACCTGCGGGAAAGCTTCCCGGGTGCCTTGCACGTATCCGCCCAGACCGGAGAGGGGTTGCAAGAGTTGCGGGAGCTTCTCGAAGAGAAGGTGCGCGAGCTCGCCGAAGCGCCCGGGGAGACAGACGAGGATCACACGGTATACCGACCTTCGTGGAACGGGCTGCGGGTCGAGCGCGACGAGGCCGGACGCTACGTGGTGCTCGGGGCCGAGGCGGAGAGGATCGCGCTAAAGACCGACTGGGAGAACCGGGAGGCGCTGGAGCACTTCCAACGCGAGCTCGAACGTCAGGGGATCGTCGGGGCGCTGAGGCGCGCCGGGGCCGAGGAAGGGGATGAGATCCGGATCGGAGAGCAGGTGTTCGACTTCCAGTGAGCCAAGACGTGAGCCAGGACGCCGCGGGGGAGAGGGTAGGCATATTCGGCGGCACCTTCGACCCCATACACCAGGGACATCTGATCATCGCCGAGCAGGTAATGGAGAGCCTCGGGCTGTCGCGGGTCCTGTTCGTGCCCGGCGGTATACCGCCCCACAAGGAGGCTTCGAGCATCATGGCGGCTACGGGAGACCGGGTCGCCCTGGTAGAGGCCGCGATAGCCGGTAACGAGTCCTTCGTGCTAGATCTCACGGAGGTCGAGGCCGGTAGGAAGATGTACAGCCACGAGACCGTCCGGCTGTTAAAAGATAGCTATGAGGCCGAGGAGTGGTACTTCATAAGCGGCGCCGACGAGGTGGCGAACCTCCCATTCTGGAAGGAGCCGGACCGGCTGCTCAAAGAGGTTTACATGGTCGCAGCCACCCGGCCCGGTCACGAGTTCTCGGAGCTAGAGAGCCTGGCCGGAGAGCTAGAGAATTACCATCGTATCTTGCACGTGGAGTGCTCCCGGGTGGACATCTCCGCCACGGGCATCCGCGAGCGGCTCGCTGGCGGCAGGACGATACGCTACCTGGTGCCGGAGAGGGTGAACGAGGAGATCCTGCAGCGCGGGCTCTACGGAGTCTACGGGTCAAACGAGGCGAGCTTAAAAGATGTGCAAGAAGTACGAGACTTACACAAAGACGTACACAAAGGAGAGAGCATGGACCAGGAGACACGAGGCAGCCGCAGAGAGGAGACGGTTTGACGAGCAATATTAGGAGAATGAGGAAGACGAGGGGGGAGAGGTCTTGAGCCGCGACGAGTCCACCGCCCGAAGGGAGCCCGGCACACCCGAAGAGGCCGAGGAGGTCACCTACCACATGGCGACCACGGCGGCCGGGGCCGCCAACGGAATGTTCGCCGAGGATGTCCTGATCATGGACATGCGCGAGGCCGTCTCGTACACGGACTACTTCGTGGTCGCTGGCGCGGAGACCGAGCGTCAGACCCGGCGCATCGCCGATGAGGTGATCGAGAAGATGAACGAGGCCGGATACCGTCCAACCTCCCGGCGTATCGGGGAGGAGACCCAGTGGGTCAGCCTCGACTACCTGGACGTGGTCGTACACGTGTTTACCTCGGAGGCCCGGGATTTCTACCGGCTGGAGTCGTACTGGAAGGGCGTCCCGCGGGAGCGTTGGGAGGATTAACCCGGCCCGCGCGGGCTACGTGAACCGATCCCCCGAGCCTCGTTGACATAGCCGGGGGCGGCAAATATACTCCCGAGAGTCTCAAGGGGCCATAGCTCAGTCGGGAGAGCGCCTCGCTGGCAGCGAGGAGGTCGTGGGTTCGAGTCCCACTGGCTCCACTCTAAACTTCCATGTCTCGGACCGAAACTCTGTGGGGAGTACGGTGCCCGGTTGGGACTTCGAAAGCGCGACTACCCGGAATAGCCGCTCCACCCGCAGGCGTTTCCGCCTGCCGGACCACCTGACGCGATACAAGCCCCAGATAACCGTATCCAGCCTGGTCGTGATCCTGCTTCTTGGCGGAGCATTCTATTCGGCCCGTCTCTCGGAAAGCGCGCCCGAGGTCGTCTACAGCGCCTCGCTGGAGGAGGTCGCCGAGGAGTCCGGCGAGCCGCTGCGCGTGGACCTGAACACCGCCGACGGAGAGGCGCTTCAGGACCTGCCGGGCGTGGGGCCCGCCACAGCGGAGGACATCATAGACTACCGCCGCTCCAACGGCCTCTTCGGCTCCGTCGAGGAGCTGGAGGAGGTGGACGGCATAGGCCCCAAGACGCTCGAAGAGATCGAGCCCCTTGCAGAGGTCTGAGCGGGAGACCACCGGGGACAGAGTCCCGGATCTTCTGGGCCTGGATCTCGGCCCGCCGGTATGTCTGGATGCGTGGGCTATAACGTTTGTCGCGGGTCTCGTTGCGGCCACCGTGGCGCCGATGTTCGTGCCCGCGCTTCTTCTGGCGTGCGTCGTGCTGTGCGCGGGGGCGGCGTTTTGGCGGAGCCTCGTACCCGAACGATGGCGGGTGATGGCCCTGATCTCACCGCTATTCTTGCTGGCCGGGGTCGGCGCGTCGGCCCTCCACACCGCCGGCCCGGACCCTCTTGGAGAGCTCGCCGCTCTCGCACCGGGTGAGGTCTCCGTCGTCGGAAGGATCGCGTCGCCGCCGGAGCCCGGCGGTGTCGGGTACGGGGCGAACCTGCTCGTGGACAGGCTGGACTATGACGGTCGTGAGCTCATCTCGGGCGGCAGGCTCCGGGTGCAGGCGCCGAACCTGAGCGTGGGGGTCGGTGATGAGGTCCGGGTCTCGGGTGAGATCTCCACCCCCGACCCTTCCGGCGATTTCGACTACGGAAGATACCTGGACACAAAAGGCATAAGCGGCTTGCTGTATGCTCGCAGCGTGGAGCCGGTCGAGGGAGGCGGTGGTTGGATCGGCACGATACACGAGCGCACGGACGAGGCCCTCGGGTATGGCCTGCGACCCGACGAGGCAGCCATAGTGCGCGGGATGGTCATCGGCGACCGCTCCCGCATCTCCGAGGAGACCGAGGAAGACTTCCGCCGCTCCGGCATCACCCACATCCTGGCCATCTCCGGTATGCACGTCGCGGTGCTCTCGGCGGCGGTGTATTTTCTGCTGCGAAGTCTGGCCGTGCCGCTCATGGCGCGTAACCCCGCTACGATAGCCCTGGTGTGGCTGTACGTGGTGGTCGCCGGAGCGCCGCCTTCGGCGGTGCGCGCCGCCGTGGTGGCTACGCTCGTGCTCCTCGCGCCACTGCTAGGGCGGCAGATCTCCCCGCTCCACTTCATGACTACCATGCTCGCCGCGGTCCTGGCATACAATCCGCAGCTCGTCTACAACGTCGGCTTCCAGCTCTCGGTGACCGCGGTGCTCGGCATCCTGCTACTCCGCAAGCCCTTCATAAAGATGTTCGAGCGCACCCTGTTCCGGCCCTTCCGAAAACCGAACGACGTTCTGTTGAACCTGCTCGCCGTCTCCCTGGCGGCCCAGGTCTCGACCGCCCCAATAATCGCGGCGAGCTTCGGGCTGGTCTCCGTGGTCGGGCTGGTGACGAACCTCGTGGCCGTGCCGCTCGCCGGCCCGATCCTCGCGCTCGGAATGACGGGTTCGGTGTTAGGCAACCTCTTCCCGTTCCTGGCGTATCCGGTAAACGCCGCCAACGGGTTTCTCGTCACCGTCGTCGAGGCCGCCGCCTCGGCTATGTCCTCCCTGCCTTTCGCTGCCGTCGAGACCGGCGGGGTCGGGTTGACTATGGTGGCCCTCTTCTACGCCGGGGCCGCTCCCGCCGCGCTCTCGGAGAGCATGCTGTCCGAGGACCGGTGGCCGCACGTCGGCGCCCTGCTCGTCCTGTGGACCGCGCTGTGGCTGACGCTGGCGGCTACCGGAGCTTAGCCGACAGCGGTGGGAGCCATTAGAATACCGGTATGTCCGTCTATCTGATGCTCGGCGACGACGAGGAGCGCAAGGCTCGTGGGGTGGAGAAGTTTCGGGCCGGGCGCCAGACCGACGCCTACGATGCCGCCGACACCTCGCCGGAGACCGTGATCTCCGCCTGCAACTCATACTCGCTCTTTGGCGACGGGTCGTTCGTGGTGCTGCGCAATCTGGACGCCTGGAACGCCGCCCAGAAGGCGAAGATAGTCGAGTACCTGAAGAGCCCCTCGCCCGAGGCGGATCTCGTCCTGATAGGCAAGAAGCTCGGGGCCCGCGAGAAGCTGCTTTCGGCGGTCAAGGAGGCCGGCGAGGTGTACGAGCTGGATCAGCCGACCGGCAAGGCGCTCGTGAAGTGGGTGGCCGGGTACGCCCGGGATCAGGGCATCGCGCTGCCCGAGCCCGTGGCCCAGGAGCTCATAACCCGGTGCTCCTCCGACAAGAGCCGGCTCGCGCGCGAGTCGGAGAAGATCTCACTCTACGTCGCCGCAGACGGCAGGGAGGAGGCAACGCTGGAGGACGTTGCGGCCCTGTGCCCGCCGGACCTGCAGTCGAACATCTTCGCCTTTGTGGACGCCCTGGCCGCCGGGGACCGGAGCCGGGCGCTAAACATGCTGGAGGCTCTATCGGGTAGCGGCGAGCCTCCGCTGAGGCTCGCCTACATGGTACGGCGCCAGTTCCAGATGCTGGCCCGATCGGCGTCTCTGCGCGGGCGCGGCTCGCCCCAGAAGGAGATAGCCTCCACGCTCAAGATACCGCCCTTCGTCGCCAAAAAGCTCGAAGAGCAGGGCCGGAGGCTCGATGAAGAGGAGATGGAACGGGCGCTAGAGACGATCACCCGCCTCGAACTCGGGCTCAAGGGCGGCAGCGACCTCCCGGACGAGCTGCAGATGGAGCGCGCCGTGATACAGCTCTCCGCCGGGCGCTCCTGAGCCCAACCGGCACTAAAAAGCCCCGATCCGTAGAGACCGGGGCTGAATATCCTGCTGGCTTATGCTTCGGAGGCTCTAGGAAGCACTCTTCGCCTTCTCCAGCGCCTGGTCGTAGCGGCTTACGCTGCGCGAGGCGCGGTTCGGGTGTATGACGCCCTTCTGCGCGGCCTTGTCCATCTCGGACTGCGATATGTTGCGCAGCCGCTCGGCGTTCTCCAGGTCTCCCCGGTTTACGGCCTTGTAGAAGTCCTTGGAAAGGTTCCTCAGCCTGGTGCGCAGGCCGCGGTTACGGACGAACTTGCGGGCGTTCTGCCGGTCTCGCTTTGATGGTGCGGGCATTTTGCTGCTCCTCGTATCTCAAAGTTATTTGCTGCTGTTCATGGCTATCCGCCACCGCGCGGTCACGGAGCGGCATCGATTCTGCGCTCAACCCTAAGAATCTAGCACAGCCTGAACCGGGCGGCAATCGTGTTAGACTCGCGAGCGTGAGTAATATCGAGCAGACCCGCAACTTTTGCATAATAGCCCACATAGACCACGGCAAGAGCACGCTGGCCGACCGGCTCCTGGATCTGACCGACGCGGTGCCCGAGCGGGAGCGCATGGAGCAGGTCTTGGACACCATGGAGCTTGAGCGCGAGCGGGGCATCACCATCAAGGCGCAGGCCGTGCGGCTCTTGCACAACCGCCCCGACGGCGAGTGGCAGCTAAACCTCATAGATACGCCGGGTCACGTGGACTTCGGCTACGAGGTTTCGCGGGCGATAGCCGCCTGCGAGGGGGCTTTGCTCGTCGTGGACGCGAGCCAGGGGATACAGGCCCAGACGCTGGCGAACCTGTACCTGGCGATGGAGCACGAGCTCGAGATCATCCCGGTGCTGAACAAGATAGACCTGCCAAACGCTGAGGTAGACGCGGTGATGCAGGAGCTCACGGAGCTCATCGGAGTCGAGGAGTCGGACGTGATGAAGATCTCGGCCAAGACCGGCGACGGCGTTCCGGAGCTAATAGACGCCATTGTGGACCGGGTACCGGGACCGGCGACCAAGTACGACGAGACCCGCGCGCTCGTGTTCGACTCCGTCTACGACGCGTACCGGGGCATCATCTCGCTCGTCAGGCTCTTCGACGGCTCACTGAAGAAGGGCGACCGGGTGCAGGCGATGGGCAGCGAGGAGTACTTCGACCTCCTGGAGGTCGGATGCTACTCGCCCAAACCCAAGGCGCTGCCGGAGATCAACGTGGGCGAGGTCGGCTACCTAGTTGCCGGCCTCAAGGATATAGAGGCGCTGCGCGTCGGCGACACCGTGACCGTCGTTGACGACCCCGCGCCGGAGCCGCTACCGGGCTACGACAAGGCGCTGCCAACGGTGTTCAGCGGCCTGTACCCGACCGACGGAGACGAGTTCGAGAAGCTGCGCGGAGCCTTGCAGCGCCTACAGCTAAACGACGCCTCGTTGTTCTTCGAGCCCGAGAACTCCAGGATGGGCTTCGGTTTCCGGTGCGGCTTTCTCGGGCTTTTGCACATGGAGATCGTGCAAGAGCGGCTTGAGCGGGAGTTTGGCATAGACCTCATAGTCTCCTCGCCGAGCGCCCGCTATGAGGTCGTGGAGAACGGCGAGACGTGGGAGATCACGAACCCGAGCGAGCTGTCCGAGAGTGTGGATGAGATCCGGGAGCCGGTTGTACGGGCCACGATTATCGCCCCGAAGGAGTACATCGGGCAGGTAATGGAGCTGTGTCACGAGCGGCGCGGGACCTCCATCGGGATGGAGTACATCTCGACGCTGCGGGTACAGCTAACCTACGATTTGCCGCTAGCCGAGATCATCACCGACTTCTTCGACGTGCTTAAGAGCCGCACGAAGGGTTACGCCTCCTTCGACTACGATCCGAAGGGCTACGAGGCCTCGGATCTCGTCAAGGTCGAGGTGCTGGTGTCCGGTGACCCGGTGGATGCGCTCTCGATGATCGTGCACCGTGACAAGGCCTATCAGCGGGGCAAGGCGCTGGTCGAGAAGTTGCAGGAGATGATCCCACGCCAGCAGTTCGAGGTTCCGGTGCAGGCGGCGGTCGGCAAGCGGATAATCGCCCGCGAGACCGTGCGGGCCTACCGCAAGGACGTTACCGGAAAGTGCTACGGCGGCGACATCAGCCGCAAGCGAAAGCTCCTTGAGAAGCAGAAGGCCGGTAAACGCCGCATGAAGCAGGTCGGAAACGTCGAGATACCCCAGGAAGCGTTTCTCGCCGCGCTCAAGATCTGAGCAGAGATCAACCCTTCGCCAGCGCCTCAGCTCGGAATGACGACCGGGTCCGGTACCGGAAACCACCATGATAAAATTCGCCGGATATGGACCACATGAACCTCTCCGAGAGACAACGGGAGATACTCCTCAAGACGCTGGAGCTATACATCTCCACCGGCACTCCCGTGGGGAGCGCGGCGCTCGCGGACTTCGTGGAGGCCAGCGGCTCGACGGTCCGCGCCGAGCTGTCGGCGCTGGAGTCGGTGGGGCTTCTGACACACCCGCACACCTCGTCGGGGCGGGTGCCGACCGACGCCGGATATCGTTTCTACGTGGACTCCCTGATGGGCGGCCGGTCTCAACTGGACGCGCTCTTCGACACGCCGGAGGGCTACGGCAACGTGGACGAGCTTTTGCAAGGCGTCTCCGAGGGGATGTCCGAGGTCTCCCGGCTGCTCGCGGTGGTCGCCGGGCCCAGCGTGCTCGGAGATTCCGTGGCAAGGGTGGATTACCTGCTACCCCGGGGCGTGAGGACGGAAGAACGGCGGGAGCTGTTGCTCGTGGTCACCATGACGAGCGGGGCATCCTCCACGGCCCGGGTGCCGGTTCCGGATCAGGTCGGAGAGACCGAGCTGCGGGAGCTCGTGGACGCCCTGAACACCTGGATCGGGGACCGCTCCGTGGAGCCGGGCCGGATCAGCGACGGCCTGGTGCGCGACGCCCGGCGGGCGCTCTCGGACTACAATCCCTACGTGGTGGGTGCGGTGCTCGAAGCTGTGGAGGTTCTCGGGCGGGCCACGGACCGCGGGGTATTCGTGCAGGGCGGCTCGGCACTGCTCGCCCGGCTGGACGATCTGGACCCATCGAGCCTGTCGGCGGTGGTGGAGATCTTCGAGCGCAGACGCTGGCTGCTGCATCTGATGGGCGACGCGCTCCAGCGGTCCGTCTCCCAGGACGGGGTGGTCGTATCGATCGGGGCCGAGAGCGGTTTCGATAACCTCTCGGGCACGAGCCTCGTCGCCGCCGCGTACAACCACCGGGAGCGCCCCTACGGGGTCGTTAGCCTCATAGGCCCCAAGCGGATGGACTATGATTCCGCGATCTCGACGGTCCGCTCGGCCGCCGACGCTTTAACGTACTGCCTGAACTCAAGATTCTAAGGACTTATAAATAGATGCCGACCAAGCGTGACTACTACGAGGTCCTGGGTGTGTCCCGGGGGGCCTCAGATCAGGACATAAAGAAGGCCTACCGCCGTCAGGCCCGGGACCATCACCCGGACGCCAACCCAGAGGACTCCGGGGCCGAGGAGCGTTTCAAGGAGCTGACCGAGGCCTACGAGGTGCTCTCCAACCCCGAGAGCCGCCAGGCCTACGACACCTATGGCCACGAGGTGCCCCGCGGCGGTGGCGGCGGGGGCGGAGACCCGTTCGGCGGGTTCGGGGACATCTTCGAGACCTTCTTCGGCGACCGTTTCGGCGGGGGCGGATCGTTCTTCGGCGGCGGGGGCCGGAGCGCCGGGCCCCGCAGGGGCGCGGACGCCGAGGCCGAGGTGGAGCTTTCGCTGCAGGAGGCCGCGTTCGGTGCTTCGCGGGATGTGAACGTGCAGCTCGTGAGCAACTGCCCGGTCTGCGAGGGTACCGGTGGCGAGAAGACCCACACCTGCGGCACCTGTGGAGGCGCCGGCGCGGTGAGGAACACGCGCCAGAGCATGCTGGGACAGATGATAACAGAAGAGGTCTGTCCCGGCTGCAGCGGCCGGGGCCGCGTTATCGAGGTCGGCTGTGAGAACTGCCGCCAGAGCGGGCGCGTCTCCGAGGTGGTCACGAAGCACATAGACATCCCGGAAGGCATAGACTCCGGTATGCGGCTCCGGGTCTCCGGGGCCGGGCACGCCGGTGAGCCCGGAGCTCCTCCCGGCGACCTGTACGTGGACATCGCGGTCAAGGAGGACCCCGAGCTCATGCGCGACGGGGAAGACCTCATACACCGCATGCGGGTCAGCTTCGTCGAGGCCTCTCTCGGCACCGAGGTGGAGGTCCCGACCCTAGAAGGGACGACGGAGGTGCGGGTGGAGCCCGGCTCCCAGCCCGGCTCCACGATAACGTTGCGCGGTGAAGGCATGCCGCGTCTGAGGCGCCGGGGGCGGGGCGACCTGAAGGTGCTCGTGGACGTGATGGTCCCGACCCGCCTCAGCTCCGAGCAGCGCGACCTCCTGAAGAGGTTCGAGGAGGCCAGCGGCGAGGAGACCTACAACGGCACCGGCGCCTCGTTCTTTGACCGTCTGAGGGGTGTCTTCCGATAGCGGACGCAGAGTTATCCGGCGCCGGTGTGCGCGACACGGGAGGCCCATCGGGCGCCTCGGCCAAAACCCGCGTCTTTCTCGGCTCGGAGGCCGGGGTTGGCGAGCGGGTGGAGCTACCGGACGACGAGGCGCATCACATCTTCAAGGTGCTTCGGGCCCGGCCCGGGGACGTCATAGAGGTGGTGACCTCGGGTCGGATCTTGATGCTGGCCGAGGTCCACGGCGACGCCCGGCGGGCGGAGGCCGGTATCCTGGAGGAGATACAGCTCCCGGAAGGTTCTGAGGAGAGCCGGGTCCGGGTAACGTTGTATCAGGCGGTGCCGAAAGGTAAGCACATGGACCTCCTCGTCGAGAAAGCTACCGAGCTTGGTGTGGAGCGCATAGTGCCGCTGCTTACGGAACACGGTGAGGTAATGCCCGAGAAAGGCAAAGCGGAACGCTGGCGCAGGCTCGCCGGGGCCGCAGCCCGCCAGTCGCTACAACTCCGGGTCCCCGAGGTCTCCGAGCCCCGGCCTTTCAGAAAGGTCCTGGAAGACCTGCCGGCTTCGGGTGCGCCCGGTGTCATGCTGCACAACGGGGCCGGGCTACCTGCTCTCGAGGAGGCCCTTCCCGCGGGCGGTTCCGTCGCGCTACTGGTGGGCCCGGAGGGAGGCTGGAGCGCCGGAGAACTCCGTATCGCCGACGGCTCTGGAGTCGGGAGCGCACAAATGGGGCCCCACAGGCTGCGGTCGGAGACGGCGGGGATAGTCGCAGTGGCGCGGGCGGAGGCCGGCATGAGACATAGTCTGGGCCGGAGCAGGAGCCCCGAGCCTAGATGAACTGCCCCACCCATCTCCGACGTACAGTATCTTACATAGTATTACGGGCCAATAGCGGAACGAGAAAGAGAGGTGCGGGGTGAGAATATCCGAGGAGATCTCCACGGACACCAAGGAGGCGATGAAGGCCCGGGACAAGAGCCGGGTAGAGACCCTCAGGATGGTCCGTTCCGCCCTGGGCAACGAGCAGATACAGCTCGGGCACGATCTCTCCGAGGATGAGGAGATAGCCGTGCTGCGGCGGCAGCTCAAGCAGCGCGAGGAGTCCGCGGAGGCTTACAGGCAGGCCGGGCGCGACGAGCAGGCCGAGTCCGAGAGCGCCGAAGCGGAGATCATCCGCGGCTACCTCCCGGCACCGATGTCGCGGGAGGAGCTAGAAAGCGTAGCAGACCGGGCCATACAAGAGACGGAGGCAACGGGGATGAAGGATATGGGCAACGTCATGGGACGCGCAAAAGAGCTCTCTGGCAACCGGGCGGAGGGCCGAGAGCTATCCGCCGTGGTTAGAGAACGGCTGCAGGAGGTGTGAGGACGTGAGGGTAGACCTCTAGTGCAGGGTAAAGGAAGAGAGACGAACATCACTTCGGGAAGTCGCCTGGGACGGGTGGATCCGGCGCGCCAGGCAGAGCAGGCGGAAAACCAGACGGAGGCCAGGCTCGTGATACCGCCGGGCCGGACTCTGGAGGTGTTCGGGGAGCGGGACTCCGTGCTCCGAAAGGTCGAGGAGCTGGTCGGGTGTGACGTGATCGTGCGCGGGAACGAGATCACGCTGCGGGGAGAATCCCGGGAGGTCGAGAAGGCCGAGGAGCTCTTCAACGGACTGGTGGGGCTCGCCGAGAACAATGCCCAGCCCACCCCGGAGGTTGCGGAGAGACTCTACCGCATGGGCGACGGCAACGAAGGCCGGAGGGTGCTCGGGGACGTGATCCTCTCCCACCGGGGGCGCAGGATCTCGCCGAAGACCCGCAATCAGAAGGAGTACACCGACGCCATCCGGGAGAACGAGGTCGTCTTCGGCGTCGGCCCCGCCGGAACCGGGAAGACGTATCTCGCCGTCGCGATGGCCGTGGACGCCCTGAACCGGGGGGATGTAAACAGGATCATCCTCACCAGGCCCGTCGTCGAGGCCGGGGAGTCGCTCGGTTTCCTGCCCGGCGACGTGATGGCGAAGGTGGACCCGTACTTCAAGCCGCTCTACGACGCGCTGTACGAGATGCTCGACCCGTCCAAGTTCCAGACCCACCTGGAGCGCGGTATAATCGAGATCGCGCCACTAGCGTTCATGCGGGGCCGCACCCTGAACGACGCGTTTATCATCCTCGACGAGGCTCAGAACACCACGCCGCAGCAGATGAAGATGTTTCTCACGCGCCTAGGGTTCGGTTCGAGGATAGTCGTCACCGGCGACATTACCCAGGTAGACCTGCCCCAGGGCAAGGTGAGCGGCCTCGAAGACGCCCGGGGTAAGCTCTCCGGCGTGAAAGGGGTAGACTTCGTGGACCTGGGGCGCGACGACATAGTGAGGAGCGACCTCGTGATGCGTATAGTAGACGCCTACGAGGAGCCGGTACAGAATCAGAGACAGAGCTAGCGCGAGCCGGCGTCCGGCGTTATGGTTCGGCTATCAGTTCCAGTAACTCCGGCAACTCCGGTAACCCGGGCGTCCCCGCGCCGCCGCTGAGGCGAGCAGGAAGAGTCAAGAGCCGAGACCACATCCATGAACTCCAGGAAAAACACCCCTAACAAGCCCGGCGAGAGAGCCCCTGGCAAGAGCCCCGCCCGGAAGGTGGACGAGCTCCACGTGCCCCAGACCAGGTCGGAGTATCTGAGGCAGTGGTTCGGGCGTCTGCCAAAGCTCCGGTTGTATCTCTTTCTCCTGTTCGTTACCTGGCTCTGCTTGACCGCGCTGGTCAGCCTCGATTCCCGCCTGTTCACCTTTTTCGGGCTCCAGGACAGCGGCCAGCAATACGAGGTCGGCAACGTCGCGGAAGAGGACGTATACGCGCCGCACAACATAACTTATGATGACCCCGTGGCCACTCGGCAGCAGCGCGAGAGCGCTGCGGATCAGGCCCCCGAGTCTTACCGCCAGAGCGGGGAGGTTACCCAGAGTGTCCTCGGGGAGGTGCCGGTATTCTTCGAGGAAGTGCGCGCGATACGCTCGTCCGACGCCAGCACCGAGGAGAAGCAGGGCCGCATAGAGTCCGCCGCCCCCTTCTACCTGCCGGAGAGCACCCTGCGCTCGCTGGTCTTCGTTGATTCCGGGCAGCTAGATGAGGTCGAGCGGTACACCAGAGAGAACCTCGAAGAACTCTACTCCTCCACGGCGGTCGCCGACGATGGTCTGGAGGGGGCTCCGGCCACCGTAATCTCCGTTTCCGAGGCCCGGGACCGGCTTTCAGAGGCCGCCCGCCGGGACGCTTCCGGGGAGACGGGAGCCCTCGTGGAGGTCTTGAGCCGGGGATTTCTGGAGAGCGACTACGTGGTCGACCGGAGCGAGACCCAGCAGGACAGGGATGAGGCGGCCTCCGGTGTGCAGCCGGTACAGGCAAACATCCAGCAGGGTGAGCAGATAATCTCGCGGGGTGAGATCATAGACGAGCGGGACATCGTCCAGCTCGAGGCCCTGGGAGTTATAGGCGGCAGCGCCTCCTGGAAGTTCCTCCTGGGTATCGGCCTCGTTATCGCGGCGGAGATGGGCGTCGGCTGGTACTTCCTGGAGCGGTTCGGCAATCGGATACTCCGCACCAAGCAGGTCATCAGGGTCACGCTCGCCGCCTCGCTGACCATACTCTTTACGGCGCTCGCCCGGGTCTTCGTGGAGCTCTCGGTGCCGTCACAGGTGATACCCCTCGCGGGGCTGAGTATCATCGGGACCATACTCCTCGGGCCACGCCTGATGTTCTTGATGGTCGTGATCTCCAGCGTCAACGTCGGCATCATCGCCGGCAACGACTTCTTCCTGACCGCCGCGCTCCTGATCTCATCCGGCTTCGCCATCTACACCGCGGTGCGGGTTGGCTCGCGCACGCAGCTACTCTGGGCCGGAATATTCATCGCGCTCGTAACCTCCGTGGTAATGTTCGCGGTGAGTCTGATCGGGGAAAGCGCCTTCGGCGCCGCGCTGTGGCAGGGGCTATTGGGCCTGGCGAACGGGATACTATCCCTGATGATAGCGATGGCGCTCCTGCCGCTCCTGGAGAACGCCTTCAACATCCTCACCCCGATGAAGCTCCTGGAGCTATCCGACCCCGGCAGGCCGCTCATACAGAAGCTACTGCGCAAGGCGCCCGGAACCTTCTCCCACTCCATGCAGGTCGGCAACCTCGCAGAGAACGCCGCGGAGCGCATCGGGGCCGATACCCTGCTGGCCCGGGTCGGGGCCTACTACCACGACGTCGGCAAGCTGGAGCATCCCGGGTACTTTATCGAGAACCAGATCTCGGGCGTCAACCCCCACGACGAGCTCTCGCCGGCCCTCTCGGCCCGGATAATCCGGCGCCACGTCAAGGACGGCGTCGAGATAGGCCGGGCCTGGAGCCTGCCGGAAGAGATACTGGACATAATCGCCCAGCATCACGGTACCAGCCGCATCGAGTACTTCTATCGCAAGGCTCTGCAAGAGGCCCCGGACACCGGCGCGGCGAACGGCAACGGCGGCGTCCGGGAGGCGGATTTCCGCTACGGGAGCCTGCCAAAGAGCAAGGAGGCCGGTATCATAATGCTCGCGGACTCCGTCGAGGCCATCGTGAAGTCCATCGAAAAGCCGACCCCCAAACGCATCGAGGATGTGGTCGAGCAGACGGTCCACCAGAAGCTGGACGACGGACAGTTCGACGAGTGCGAGCTCACCATGCGCGAGATACACGCCTTCGGCGAGGCGATCCGGGAGGCCATAATCGGGTTCCTCGGGCCCCGCATAGAGTACCCGGGCTCTAAAGAGTCTAAAGAGAAGCCCGACGCTCCCGCGAAGTCTCCGGGTGGCGGCCGGCCTGCCGGAGCTGCGGCGGAGACGAAGACCTGAGCTCCGGGTCTTTCAGCGTAGAAGTGGTGGACGACGCGGGCTACGGCCTCCTCACGCCGGAACGCGCCACCCGGCTCTGCTCCTCGGCTCTCCAGGCCAGGGGCTTCGACCCGGATAGGTCCGGGGAGCTCTCCGTCGCTTTCGTAGGGGCCGACGATATACACACCCTAAACATCGACTTTAGAGATAAGGATGAACCCACCGACGTCCTCAGCTTCACCGTGGACGGTCCGGGTGGGGAGATGGTGGGTGAGATCGTGATCTACGCGGGCTACGTTGATTGTGAAGAGGGGGCCGTGGAGGAGTTGGTGGTGCACGGCGCGCTGCACCTGACGGGTATGGATCACGGCGAGGACTTCGAGGCCAGCGAGATGTCCCGCGTGCAAGAAGAGGTGCTGAGACAGGCCGGGAGAAGGGCGTGACGGGTAAGACCGAAAAACAATCGCCCGCCAGATCTAGCCACGGCCGGCGGCAGACAGTGAGGAAGAGCTTCTCTAACGCTTACGTTGGTATGTCGTACTGCGTGCGCACGCAGCGCAACCTCAGGATACACCTTGCCGTAACCGTCCTGGTGTTGCTACTGTCCGCCGTGCTCCGCGTAAGCCTGCCGGAGCTCGCCGTGCTGGTTTTCTGCATAATGGTGGTCATCGTGGCGGAGATGCTGAACACCGCCCTGGAGTGCGCCGTGGACCTGGTAACTAGTGACTACCATCCCCTGGCCAAGCTCTCCAAGGACATCTCCGCCGGAGCGGTCCTGGTGGCGAGCCTCGGCGCGGCGGTGGTGGGGGCGATCATCTTCCTGCCAAGGCTCTGGCAGCTCCTGACGGGCGGACTGGCCGTATACGCTCCGGTGGTGGAAGTCATGGGTAAACTTATATGAGAGGTTTAGGGATGGAGTCTAGAGAGGCTATGAGCCACGCGGAGGAGGCCGCAGAGGGGGCCTACGCACCCTACAGCGGTTTTCGGGTGGGTGCCGCCGTGGTAACGGAGGCCGGAGGGGTCTACCCGGGATGTAACGTGGAGAACGCCTCTTACGGGCTCGCCATGTGCGCCGAGCGTAACGCGGTGGCCGCGATGGTGCTGGACGCCGGAGGAGACGAGAGGCCCCGGATAAGCTACGTCGCGGTCACGAGCCCGGACGCCGCGCCCACTTTCCCCTGCGGAGCCTGCCGTCAGGTATTGCACGAGTTCGGCTGCCGGGAGGTCTTCGTCCGGGAAGCCGGCGACGTGGGCGACGTGGGCGACGTGGGGGGTGTGAGAGGTTACCCGTTCGAGGACATCCTGCCGAACGCCTTTGGTCCCGAGGATCTGCGGGAGTGATCCCCGACGATTTCACCGAGGGTGGCTTCAGGAGCGGCTTCATCGCCGTAGTAGGACGCCCGAATGTCGGTAAGTCCACCCTGATGAATCGCCTGGTTGGGGACAAGGTCTCCATTACCAGCCCGCGGGCCCAGACGACCCGCAGCCCCGTGCGCGGGGTGCGTAACGGCGACGGATACCAGGCGGTGTTCGTGGATACGCCCGGCTCGCAGAAGCCCCGCGACACGCTGCGCGGCAGGATGCAGGAGCAGGTCGTCGAGAGTCTCTCCGAGGCGGACGTTATCCTGCTGGTCCTGGACGCGGCTGACCTCATAGGTAGCGGAGTGGGGAGCGGAGACCGTTACGTGGCCCGGCTGGTCTCCGCTACCGACACTCCCGTGATCGCCTGCCTTAACAAGGCGGATCTCCTCGAAAAGCAGGAAGACGCCCTGCCGCTCGTGGACGAGGTCATGGGCCTCGGTGAGTGGCGGGAGACCTTCCTGGTGAGTGCTTCACGGGGTCTGAATGCCGAGCCGCTGATGCGGGCGGTGGCGGGGATGTTACCCGAAGGCCCGAGGTACTTCCCCGACGACCTGAAGACCGACTACCCCGAGTCCCTGATCCTCGCCGAGTACGTGCGGGAGAAGGCGCTCTCCGCCCTGCGCGAGGAGGTGCCCCACGCGATAGCCGTCGAGATAGAGGAGGTCGAGCGCGGAGAAGGACGCACCGTGGTCTACGCGATAATACACGTAGAGCGTACCTCGCAGCGTATGATCGTGCTCGGCAAGAACGGCCGTACCATAAAGCAGATCGGCTCCGAGGCCCGCCGTGACGTGGAACGCCTGCTGGGCACCAGTATATACCTCGACCTGAAGGTTAAGGTTTCTCCGGGATGGCGGAGTGACCGGGGGTTTCTGGAGCGGCTCGGTTTATAATACGGGTATCCTCGTCTTCGTGGCGTGTGACGATTTCGTGCGGGTCCTGTGGGTTTCGTGGGTTTCGTGGGTTTCGTGGTTTTTGTAGGTTCCGTGAGTTTAAGGGGGAGCAGCTTTTGAGCATGAGGGTCCGGGAGTTCGCGAAGACCGTGGACCACACCGTACTAAAGCCCGACGCCACCGAGGAGGACATGCGTCGCGTCTGCGAGGAGGCGGCGCGTTACCACTTTGCGGCGGTGTGTATACCCCCGTGCTACGTCAGGCTCGCCGCCGGAGAGCTCCGGGGTACGGACGTGAAGGTTGCGACGGTGATCTCTTTCCCGTTCGGCGCCGACACGACCGCCGTCAAGAACGCCGCCGTGCGGGACGCCATAGCCGGCGGGGCGGTGGAGCTCGACGTGGTAATGAACGTCTCAAGGTTCCTCTCCGGGGATTTCTCGTACGTCGCCGGGGAGCTCAGTAGCATGAACCAGGAGATCAGCGCGGTCGCCATGAACAACGGGCTCAACGACGTCGTGATGAAGGTTATCGTGGAGACCGCGTACCTCACCGACGAAATGAAGCGGCTCGCTACCCGGATGGTCGCCGCGAGCGGCGCGGACTTTATAAAGACCTCGACCGGCTTCGCTCCACTGGGGGCGACCCTGGAAGACGTGTCGCTCTTACGGGAAGAAGCCCCGGAAGGTCTCGGCGTCAAGGCTTCGGGCGGCATCCGCACGCTGGAGGACTCTCTGGACATGCTGAACGCCGGGGCCTCCAGGCTCGGGTTGAGCGGCAGCGCCGGGATAATGCAGGAGGCCGAGAATGGCGCCCTACAAGAGTAGGGGTATCGTGCTGAGATCCATCCGGTACGGAGAGGCCGACCGGATACTGGATCTCTATACCCTGGATGGAGGGCTCGTCTCCGCCATAGCCAAGGGTATCCGCCGCACCAAGTCGCGCTTCGGGGCCCGCCTGGAGCCTCTCTCGTGCGTCGAGTTCGTGGCCTACGGGGGCCGCAACCTGGATACCGTGACCCAGGCCGAGACCCTGCGTAGCTTCCACCCCATACGTGAAAACCTCGGGCGGCTGGAAGCGGCCGGCCGGATGGCCCGCGACGTGCGCGCCCTCTCCGGCGGCGACGAGGCCGACCGCCGGGTTTTCAACCTCCTGTACCATGCTCTGGATGCGCTGGAGTCCAAGGAAGAGGGGTTCGGCGGTGTCGAGGCAGCCTTTGGCATGAAGCTCGCCATGCTCGCGGGGTACGCGCCGGAGGTTGACTCGTGTGTTAGCTGCTCCGCGCCTCTCGAAGCTCCGGGAGATTCGGAGGGTCTGGTGAGTTTCTCCCCGGAGCTTGGCGGCCTGCTCTGCGGGGAGTGCAAGGCCGTCTCGCGCGAGGCGTTTCCGCTGCCGCCCGGCGCCCCCGAGCGCCTGCGCGGCCTGCTCGCTCTCTCGATGAAGGAGATACCCCGCGAGCCGAAGTTCGAGGAGAGCCTTCTGCGCGTGGTCCACTCCCACATACAGGCCCACGCTCCGGCCGCCATCCAGTCCCGGCGAGCCGGGAAAACCCCCGGTCCCCGGGTGTTGGGATCCGCGTGAGCCAAGCCGGGTTACTAAAGGCCTGCACGGAGACCGCCGGGCGCGCCGTCCCCGAGCCGCCCGACGGTATACGAAACGAGTTCCAGCGCGACCGTGACCGCATAATACACGCAAAGGCTTTCCGGCGACTAATGCACAAGACCCAGGTGTTCGTCTCGCCCGACGGGGATCACTTCCGCACGCGGCTCACCCACACGCTGGAGATGATGCAGATCTCCCGCACCATCGCCCGTGCCCTCGGGCTGGACGAGGATCTCACGGAGGCGATCTCGCTCGGCCACGATCTCGGCCACACTCCGTTCGGCCACACCGGTGAGGAGGCCCTGAATCGGAAACTCGAACCCTACGGCCGTAGCTTCCGGCACAACGAGCACTCCCTGCGCGTGGTGGACGTGCTGGAGAAGGAGGGGGCCGGGCTCAACCTGACCCGCGAGGTACGCGACGGCATTCTCAACCACCGCGGCGACGCCCACCCCTCGACCTGGGAGGCCGCCATCGTGCGCACCGCAGACCGCATAGCCTACGTCAATCACGACATCGACGACGCCATCCGGGCCGACATTATCTCCGCCGGGCGCCTTCCGGAAGCGCCGGTACGGGTACTGGGGGACCACACGAGCGCCAGAATAGACACGCTCGTCAGGGATATGATCTCCACCTCGCAGCGGGCGCGGGCCATCTCCCTCTCCAGAGACGTGCATGAGGCCCTCGTAGAGCTGCGTGCCTGGCTCTTCACGAACGTCTACCATAACCCCCTCTCCCGGGAAGACGGCAAGGCCGAAGAGGTGGTGGGAGACCTCTTCGACTACTATCTGTCCCGCCCCACGGAGAGAAGCGGGGACGGTTCGGACCCTTTAACCGCAACCGTGGATTTCCTCGCCGGAATGACCGACCGTTACGCCCTCTCCAAACACCGGAGGATCGCTATGGAACCTCTTTCACGGCACACGGATGACGTGAACCGGGGAGTGGAATAGATTTCCCAAGAGAGCCTCAGCCTATTAAGAGCGGGTGGCAGAGTTTACGGCGTCAAGCTTTCTCGCTTTGTCTTGAGGTACGCAGTGGCCCGTACCCTTCGCGCTTGTCCTGAGTTATGAGGCCGAAGCGTTCTTCAGCGCGTCTATCCTTTCTCCCGCATCCGGGGTTTTTACAGGGCCCTTGAAAGCCTGTAGACCTTCCGCCCCAGAACGAAATGGAAGATAATGAGTGTGAACATGCCGAACACAGGACCGAGTGTAGAGGCAGGGTCAACGAGCATGAGCGAGGCGCCTCCGAACCCGAGCACCCCGAGGACCACGCCCGCCCCTCCCAAGACCCTGCCGAAGGCCGGCGCCCGGAGCATAGCCACTCCGAGGCAAATGAGACCTATCGACAGTAGGACAAACCCGGCTAGGAGCATCGCTTCGAGTATGCCCATGGTCGCCTGCCACAGGAATACTAGCGTCGCCTGCTCCTCAGGGGTCGTTCCAGGAGCATGGTAGAGGTTGGAGAGCGGGACTTGCGCAACATGATGTAGGGCTTGGGCCGCCCAAACAACGAGGCCCATAATGCCCAGAACGCTCCCGAAGAGAGCGGGCGCCAGGCTCCACCGCCACATGGCACGATACAAGGCGAGGAAATGTGGGACCCACAAGATAACGACGGCGAGGAACAAGCTGTTCTCTACCGTGCGCCCCGCCCTGATTTCCGGGAATCTTTCGATCAGGTACGCCGCCGACTCCTCGAGGGTTACGAACACGCCGACGAAGACGAAGGTAACGACCATGAGGACGCTGCCCAGCATGCCCGCCAGTCCGCCCCATCGTAGGACGCTTCTCTCTCCATCCTCCATACTCCGCAGGTCGTTCATCTCTGTGTGCGCGGTCGCTTCCATTAGCTTCCTCCAGGATTGCTGGCCCGGTCATTTCCAAAGTTACGCACGCTGTACAAGCCGAACACGTTTCTTTACCTACTCGTAACGCTATCGTTCGTGATCCATCGCCCTGGCCTCCTTTCCCGAAAGTTCTGCTCCTGCATGAGAGGTCAGAGCTACGAAGAACGCGCGCAATCTCCGTACCACCGCGCTCTGGCTATCGCGCAACACGAGTCTCCCCAGCCATCCGAACCACACCATTTCACCCAGCCTGAAACCAATCTCCAGCACCCCAAGAGCCGAGGAGAGCGTGAGGACTCCTGCCAAACCCACGAACACGCCGAGGTAGTTCAACGCCCTCGGAAGCCTCCCTTCCAGCAAAGCCCTCCAGGTAACCAGCAGGACCCACGTGCCACCCACAACCTCAACCCTGCCGACCAATACTTCGAGCACTGAGCCAATCGTCAACCAAAGAGCCGCAGCTTGAGGTGAGTTTGTGAGGACGTACGGTACGTTCAGGAGACCAGATATGTCGATAAACACATACACGAGTCCTGCAGCTACTCCGACGTTTTTAATCGCTTTCATATGGGTGCCACCTACACTTTAGACGTGCTCATCTGAACGCCGTCTGGATCCGCTTTGGCAGTACCGAAGACGGTTGCGGATGGATTGAATCCTTTGATTATCAGCCACGCTGCCAAGACAATTTGCTGCAAGCCCCACGGGAGAATCAGGGTGATGTAGGTTGGCGTTACGACATCTATGAAACGGAACATTATTAACAGGCTCGCCGATATGGCCAGAGCAACCCCGATAACTCCCCAGACCGACAACCATCGGGGGACGAGTTTTGATCGATACAATATATAGTAGAGCATTAGATCGCCTATGCTCAAAGCCAGGAACAGTGCCACATGGTTTACTAGATCACGCCCTTCCCGCAATAATCCGCCCAAGGTTTGAAAGTATGATGAACCCGGGGCTCCGGCTATTACAAACTCCTGGCTCAACGGCAAAAACAACAGCAGGAGGACTACGCCGATAATTTGGAAGGCTTCCGCAATGATCCTGAAACCGACAAACCCAAGAGACAGGCTGACGCTATACTTGCGTAAGATCGGGTATAGCGCAAGTGCAAAGCCAACATACGCAGGGACCATGAGAAACTGGAAAAATGCTCCCTTTAGAACTTGGTCTGTGCTCTCGGAGACTTTTTCGAGGCAATCTGGACCCTCTACGCTAGGAACGACACTCAGTAAGCCCGCAACCGTTCCGACTATTATCAACACCCCCGCAATTACTGCGGTCCTCCGGCTTGTTTTCATTTTCTCGTTTCCTCGTGTTTCACGGCTATGTTCTGCGGTGGCCTTCCGTCGTCGGGCATACTCGCCCAGGCTCCGTTTCGGCCCCCGAAAACGGTTGCGGATGGATTGAATCCTTTGACTATCAGCCACGCTGCCAGGACCATCTCTTGTAAGCCTTTTGGAAGGATCAAGATGTTATAGATCGGCCCCAAAACCTCGGTGGCACCGAACATAACCAACAAGCCCGAAGCCAAATACAGTACTCCCGCAATGAGACCCCACCCTGACAGCCATTGAGGAACGAGCTTTGTTCGATATAACAAGTAATTGAATATCAGGGAGCCTAGGGAAAAGACTATCGTCAGGATGACACCACCGGCAATCTCTAGCGACGCTTCCAACCATAGGTTGCCCAGAGCTTGAACATTGGAAGCGTCCGAGGCCGCAGCTTGGACGTACAGTTGACTTAGCGGCACCATTAGTAGCCACATGGCTGCTGTGGCAAGATAGGCGATTGCCTCGAACCCGCTCCTGAAGACGACGTAGCCGAGCGCCAGAGCTTCGTTGTGTCTCCTAAGAACGGGAAACATCATAACCGGAACCATGGCGAGAACCAAGCTCATTATTACGACAAAAAGCGCTCCTGTTACCAGTCGGGTTTCGTTCGCAGGAACACTCGTAAGATGATATTGGGCAAATACAACAGGTCCTCCAAAAACATAGCTTAGTATGCCCGCAACGGTCCCGGTTATGTACAGAGCTCCTACAATTCTTGCGGTTCTATTGATCGACTTCATCGCCTCTCCTTTTCGAGTGGCTTGTTTCGGCTCCCTGTTCGACATCTAGTGCATTTGTTCGAGCGGCTTCGATACGATTGACCGAGACGAGCGGCAGTCCAAGATCACGCACTTTCCTCATCAACCCGTGTAGCGCGGCCTGATCCACTACCGGGCCGGACAAAAGCGTATCGCCCCCGTCTCCCGGCGTGATGGTCAGACCCTCGAACCAGTCCGTCCACTCGCGTCCCAGGTGGCCCCTGACCCTGATCTCGTACACCACCGGTTGATCCGGCTCAGTCTTTGTGTCGTTCTTGTTCAACGTGCTCCCGCACCTGTTGTGACCGGCTATCATAGGCTGTATTTCTTCAGTGGACATCTGCTTGCCTATGCCGGGATCGACGGCACCGATCCTCTGGTGGCGGCAGAGTGTGCGAGCGCCGAAGGTGTCTGGCGGCCAACGATCGCCGGAGCCTCGTGGGCCAGCTCGTCGTTCTCGGTCGCCTCCACCATGAACAGGGCGAAGTCCACGCGGCGCGTGATGTTGCTCTCGAGGATGGGGTCGCCCACGTGCCGGCTCCACACGGGCAGGCCCTGGCTCTCGCCCTCTTCGAGGTCGCTGCCGCGCACGACGGTCCACCTCGTGTCGCTGGCGAACACGCACCTGCATGCCTCCACCTGGTCGTCGATATCGAGGAGGCGGGAGAGGCGCAAGACCGGGCTTAAGACTTTCACGGAAGCTCGGAGCTTCCACGAGTACACGTCCTGGCCGTCGCGGGTGATGTGCCACCCGCACGAAAAGACGAGACGCGCCTCCGGAGGCGCGTGATCGAGCACCGCCTGGGCCGTACCCGTCGAGTACCCGTGGACGCCCCATGGCACCAGCACGACGAGCACCGCGTCGCACCCGGCGACCGCGCGCTTGATGATCTCGGGGTCGTTCGTCGCGCCTGGGAGGACGGTGATGCGCCCCTCGAACTCGGCGAGCTTCTCCACGCTTTTCTCCCGGCACACGCCGACCACCTCGTAACCCCGTTTCAGCGCGTGCCGCACCATATACTGTCCGAGCTTGCCGGAAGCCCCGACAATGCAGACCTTCTTCGTTGCTCCCGAATCCTCCTGCGCCTGGACGAGCTGTGGTTCGTTGGTATTCATTTCTTCTTCCCGATTCATCGTCTCTTCTCCTCCTGAATACGCCGAGGCGGCGACACTCGGGCCACCCGTTTCATGTACAGGAGCCTAGCCGCAGCGCGGTATTGACGGACAGCTACTAAAGTATGGTTTGGGGGTATTGTTCTGGAGTTGTTGAGCGTTTGATAGCTCTAAAGCTTTGGCTTTATAGTCCTCTTGGTCCGGTACTTGATACCGGATTAGGGGAAAGGCGACGGTAGGCTACAGCAGGCCTAACTCGCGGGCTCGGGCCACAGCTTCGGTGCGCCTCTCTACCATTAGTTTGCTGAAGATGATCCTGTTGTGACCCTTGACAGTGCTCAGGGCGAGGAAAAGACGCTGGCTGATCTCACGGTTCGAGAGCCCCTGGGCGATGAGTCGTAGCACTTCTAACTCACGGTGACTTAGTGGCTCCGTAGGGGACTGGACAGGGGAGAGATAGGATCCAGGTTCGCTCTTCTTCTCCTCGGCTTCAAACGCTGCCAGCAGCTTATCTACATAGCCTGGCATAATCTCACTGGCTGCTGCTTCGTACAGTAGCCGGGCCATGGGTCTACCTTCGTCCACAAAGATTCGCACGTAGCCCTCGGGCTCGGACAGCGCCAGCACATCGCCCAGGACCTGGATAGCCTCGTCCCTCTCGCCGCACGCGTGGTGAGCGACTGCCTGTAGAACCATGACCTCGAGCCGCTCATCCTCCCAACCCTTCGCCTCAGCCTGTCGGCGCAATGGCTGCAGCGCCGGCAGCGCTGAGGACGCGTCACCCCGGGCCAGCTGTGCTCGTGCCCGGCTTATGGGGAGTTCGTGGGTCTCGGCCAGATGGGCGGCTGCCGCCGATTTGCCTTGGCGGAGCAGCGTCAGAACTTGTGCAGCGGCAATCTCGGGAATCTGGAGCACGAAGTTATGCTGGCGTGCAAGCTGGCCGGCCTCGGCTAAAATAGCGGCCGAGCCGGACACGTCTCCCTGGGCGAGCTTCAGGCGGGAGAGAAATACCTTACAGCCAACGAATCTGTCAGTGTTCTCTATTTGCCGCGCCAGCGGGAGGCTCTTATACACGTGCCGCTCAGCGGCGTCCAGATCGTTCCATTGGTAGCATATACGCGCCAAGCCAAGATACGCGTCGCAGATGGGTGGCGGCGGTGCGTCACCCGCGGATTTCAGGGTGTGCCGGTAGGTCTCGGCCGCCAGATGAAGCTGATTTTCTGATTCCTGTACTCTACCCAGGCCGAGTCTGGACATCATGGCGATTACGGCGTGCCCAACCGCTTGGCAGCTAGTCAGCGCCTCAGCATAGGCCTGGCTGGCTGCGGCGCGGTCGCCCCGGAGCTGGTGGGCATAGCCCAGCGTCCAGGCAATGGAGGCGCGGACGGGCAGGTTGTCGGGGTGCAGATACTCCAGAGCGCGGCGCGCCTGGTTGATGATGGTATCTACCTGGTGCTGGGTGACGGCCACGGTGGCCCGGACGGAGGCAATACGCCCTAGCAGGTCTCGGGTTTTGGCATTTGGCTCGGCGGTATGCAGAGTATGCAGAGCCGCTTCTGCGGCCTGCGCTTTTTCTTCAACGCCGGTCACTTGACCGATCGCCAATAGCGCCGAAGCGTACGTTACCCACAACGCGGGCCGGTCATTCAGTACAGTTGTCGGCAACGAGGCAAGCCAGCTCAGTATCGGGGCCGCCGCACCACGGAACTGCAGGGGCATCCCCCCTCCTTCGATGAGGCGCTCGGCGCGTTCAACATCATTGGCGGCGGTCGCATGGTGAAAAGCCTCGACCTCGAAGCCGTTTTCTTCATACCACTGGCTGGCACGCGCGTGTAGTTCGGCCACGCTCTGCTCCTCATTCACTGCGGACGAGACGATTCTCCCTTGCAGTCTCTGCCGCAGCAACTCGGCAAAGAGATGATGGTAGCGATACCAATGCCGCTCGTTGTCCAGGGGAACGAGGAACAGGTTGGCGTGTTCTATGGTTTCCAGCGTTTCTTGTCCGGAAACAGAGGGGTCGAGCAAAACGGCATCACAAAGGGGGCCGCACAGACGGTCGAGGATAGACGTACGCAGCAGGAACACCTGGAGGCTTTCGGGCTGCTGCCCGAGGACCTCTTCGACCAGATAATCCAGCACAAAATGGTGGCTGCCGGTAAAGCATTCGATAAAGCTGGTGATGTCTTCATGGCCCTGCATCGAGATCGCGGCCAATTGCAGACCGGCGATCCAACCTTCGGTGCGGCTCTCCAGTGCAACGATGTCTCCTGCCGAGAGATCCAGGCCCATCACCTTTCCCAGAAATTCGGCGGCTTCGTCGGGCGTGAAACGCAAGTCAGTGGCGCGTAGCTCACTCAACTGGCCCCGGGCGCGCATCCGGGCGAGGGGAAGCTGCGGGTCCTCCCGGGTAGCGATGAGCAGGTGCATCCGGGGCGGCAGGTGATCTATCAGGAAAGCTAGTGCATCGTCTATCGGTTTGGCATCAATGAGATGGTAGTCATCGAGGATGAGAACGGTTTCTTCCTCGACGGTGGCGAGCTCGTTGATCAGAGTCGTCAGGATTGCCTCGGTCGATGGGGGCTGGGGGGATTGGAGTGCCCCCGACATCTCCTCCCCGATACCCTCCGTAACCGTCTGTAAGGCGGCGACCATGTAGGTGAGAAAACGTGCGGGGTCGTTATCCTCCTTATCCAGCGACAGCCAGGCGGCGGGATGCTCGAGACCAGTGAGCCATTCGCCTAGCAGCGTGGTCTTGCCGAAGCCGGCCGGGGCAGCTAGGAGAGTGAGTCTACCGTGCAGCCCCTCTTCGAGGAGCGCAACCAAGCGTGGTCGTAGGACGGCGTGTGGCCGGGGTGTAGGGACGTAGAGCTTGGTCGTTAAGATCGTCGTGGACATCGGTCGGACACAGCTCCTATCCTGCGCCTTCCGCCAGCACTAAAATGGCCACCGTATACTCCACAAAGTGTTGGTAGCCGGACGCCCCGCCAACTCTCGCCGCAGGCATCCGCTCAGCCTCGTGGAAAAGGAACCACGCCTCTAGCCAGTCTGCTTATGTAACGCATATAACTATACCAGTAGCCTCTCTATAGAGGCAAGAATTCAGGTGAAGCCGGGCTTGATTCAGTACAGTGGACAGACCAGAGTCTGTGGCATAAGTTCCGAAGAAGAGATTCCACAAATACCCATCGTGAAGGCGGAGCTGGTCAGTAGGGTACGGTTACCTACCTGAAAGGTGGCAAATATAATTCTCCTTGAGTGCCTGGAGGCTCTTTACCATCGGAGGAGTCTCATTCGTCGCCGGGTTACATGAGCTTGACCGAGTCCGAGGGAGGGTAGAGTTCGAGAAGTCAGGAAGCTGGGGCAGTGTAAGGTCACGCTGCTCGCTGATCCGGGTAAAGCTCAGAGCACTTGGAGGAGCACGGATACGAGTTTGGCGGAGAGGATGTATCGTATCTCTTGCCACTCCCCTCGGAGCACATGAACCTCCACGGTACTCATCTCTTAGACCTCGGGTTTCTAGACCGTCACGAGTGACTTGGAGCCCCGCGTATTTCGAGACGTGAGGAGAGGCGGGCTCAACGTTGTAAACTGCACGCCCGCTCGTAATAGGCCGGGTCCACCAAACAGAGGTTTTCGGATCTCCAGCCGGCACGTAAGATACTGACAGCCCGGTAGCCCACAGAGAAAACGTAAGACTAGATAGGGAGGAAGAAGCCGGGAATGAAGATAGCACCCCGGAGCATAGAGCAGGTCCGCGAGACGGCCAGCATCGTCGAGGTGGCCTCGGAGTTCACGGCGCTCAGGCGTCAGGGAGCGCACTATACCGGTCTATGCCCGTTCCCGGATCACTCCGAAAAGACCCCCTCCTTCAGCGTGACTCCGGATAAAGGCTTCTACTACTGCTTCGGATGCCAGCGCGGGGGAGACGCCATAAAGCTCGTAAGCGAGCTGCGGAACCTGTCCTTCGTGGAGTCTATAAGCTACCTAGCCGACCGCTCCGGCATCGAGCTGGAGTACGAGGGCAACTCCCCTGAAGAGGCCCGGGCCGCCCGCGAGCGTAACGAGCGCCGCCGCTCGGGATACAAAGCCCTCGCCGCCGCCGCCGCCTACTATCATAAGTACCTCTCCGAAGCCTCTTCCGATTCCGCCACCGCGGCCCGAGGGTATCTCTACGATCGTGGAATAAGTGAATCTACTATAAAAGAATTTAGGCTTGGCTTCGCCCCTGCGGGCGGTGGAGCGGGCTTTTTGCAGGTGGCTCGGAGGGTTCTGCCGGACGTGGATAGAAAGACCCTGGACGAGGCGGGGCTTTTGTCTCCCAGGGGAGGAGAGCGTTTTGCGGGCAGGATCACCTTCCCCATCTCGGACCGGCGGGGCCGTATAGTAGGTTTCGGGGCGAGGTCTCTGGGAGATGCGGAGCCGAAGTACCTCAACTCTCCGGAGACGGGGCTCTTCAATAAGCGGGATCTCGTATACGGCTTCCCCCAGGTGGCGGAGGGCATAAGAAAGCAGGGCGCGGCGCTGGTGGTCGAAGGCTACACGGACGTGCTCATGCTGTACCAGCACGGCATAAAGAACGCCGTCGCGACCCTGGGGACCGCGATGACGCCCGGCCACATAAAGACCCTGAGTCGGGACGCCGAGCAGATCTATCTGCTCTTCGACCCCGACGCCGCGGGTGAGAAGGCCATCCAGCGGGCCATGAACACGGCCATCGAGCTCAGCGTGGATCTGCGGGTACTGCGGCTACCAGAGGACCCTGCGGACTGGATGCACCACGGTCGT
This sequence comes from Rubrobacter aplysinae, assembly GCF_001029505.1. Taxonomy (NCBI): domain Bacteria; kingdom Bacillati; phylum Actinomycetota; class Rubrobacteria; order Rubrobacterales; family Rubrobacteraceae; genus Rubrobacter; species Rubrobacter aplysinae. Next base: position 28,336 of record NZ_LEKH01000024.1, read on the forward strand.
GGCACGCCGGAAGAGTTCGGGACGATGGTCGAATCCGCCACGCCGATACTCGAGTACAGTATCCGACGTATTGCCGAAGGAGCCCGTGGTGGCGACGCGATGAGCCGCTCCAGAGCCGTACCCGAGGTCAAAGCCCTTATACAGGAGATAAAGGATCCCGTGCTGCACCGGGAGGCCGTGCGCATAGCCTCCGAAGCCCTGGGCGTGGATTCCACCGCCCTGCAGTCGCAGGGTTCGCCAGGGGCCGCGCAGGGCACACGGAGCCCGCGCGAGCCAGGGCGAGAGGCGCAAGGCTCCGACCCGCTGTCCCGGTCGGGTAGCGAGGTGCTCGCCCTTATATTGACCAGGCCGGATCTCGCCACAAAGCCCATCAAGGAGGGGGTACAGACGGAACAAGGTCCCGTAACCCTCTCCCCGGAAGACTTCGCCGACGAGCCGCAGGCCGCGATCTTCTCCGCCCTGCAGGAAAATGTGGACGGGGACCTCGGGGATTCTCTGTCGGATGAGAGGCTGCGCCCGCACATAGATACAGTCAGCTCACTCTCCATGCAGGGCGACAGGCTTTATCCTTCCGAGGCCTCCATGCGAGTGGCCTGGTTGCGGCTCCGAATACTCCGGCGCGAGCGGGACAAGAAGCAGGCCGAGGACTTCGACCTCAAGGACCGCATACACACCGAGATACAGGGCCTCCAGAAAGCACTCCGCAGCGCCGAAGCCGACGCTTCCTGAGGGCTCTTGAAGCAGGGCCCCTTGAGCCCTATAATCTCCTGCGCAACCGTGATCCCCTGTAGCTCAATGGCAGAGCATTCGACTGTTAATCGAAGGGTTGTTGGTTCGAATCCAACCAGGGGAGCCAGAGGGCCGCGGCATCCCATCGCCGACCCTCCGCCCCGGGCCCATAGCTCAGCTGGTTAGAGCACCCGACTCATAATCGGGCGGTCGCAGGTTCGAGTCCTGCTGGGCCCACCCTATTTCCCTCCCGATCTTCTCTGGCAGACCCACCTTGCCGGCCCTCGGGTGGTCGGCCTCAGGCCAAGTTACGCAGGACTTACATGTAGTAGGTGCAACTCACGCCGGCGTACATGTGGCACAAAAATCCGACGAGAGCAGTCCGGTGCCCATACGGTGGCCATCTAGAATTTCACACTGCAATAGGGGTCCAGTACCCTTGGGGGGAGGGGTATAGGGCAAATCATGATATCTGGCGGGGGTTTTAAGGTGCTCGAGCCGTGCGTAATTGCGCGATTTGGCGCCGTATGCCAGACTCTCGCTAGTTGTGGGTCGAAATGGAGCGTAGTGGGAGGACAAGGCTCTGGCCCTTTTAGGCGAGTACGAGCACACCCTGGATGAGAAGGGGCGTTTGACTCTACCTTCCCGACTCCGCACTTATTTCGACGGTGGGATCGTGGTTACCAAGGGAGTAGACCGGTGTCTTTTCGCGTTTCCGCCCGAGGAGTGGGCGGCGTTCAAGGCGAATATCAAGGCGAACGCGGACCTTTCCTCAAAGGGGAGGCAGCTCTCGCGCATGTTCTTCTCGATGGCTTTCGAGGCCTCCCTGGACCGTCAGGGGCGGGTGTTGATCCCGCCGAAGCTGGCGGAGTACGCCGGACTCCAGCGGGATGTTACCTTGGCTGGCGTGGACGACCGGCTGGAGATCTGGGATACGCAGGAGTGGGACCGGTACCTGACCGGGGCGGACGACTCCTTCGCGGACATCGTGGAGGAGTTTGCCGGCCGGGAGTCCGGGGTGTGATGGCGGAGCCTCCCATCCGGCACGTACCGGTAATGGTCGAGGAGGCCCTCTCCGCGCTGGGGCCGCTCGATGCGCCGGGCGGGACGTTCGTCGACGCCACCTTTGGCGGCGGGGGACATAGCGCCCGCATCCTCGATGCCGTTGCGTCCGACGCCAGCCTGATCGGCGTGGATCGTGACCCGGAGGCCCGGGAGAGGGCTTCGGCGCTCGCTTTCCGGGACCCGAGGCTCTCCTTTCGCCCCGGCGCCTACGATGAGGCTCTCGAGGCGCTGGTAGGCGAAGGTATGCGGGCCGACGGGATACTGTTCGACCTCGGGCTGTCGAGCTATCAGGTGGACGAGGCGGAGCGCGGCTTCAGCTATGTGCAGGATGGACCTCTGGATATGAGGATGGATCCCGACTCGGGAGAGCCGGCCTCGGAGTTCTTGAATCGGGCGGATGGGGAGGAGATATCCCGGGTCCTCGTCGGTCACGGCGACGTGAGCCGCCAGGAGGCCCGCCGGATAGTGCGGGAGATAGAGCGCCGGAGGCCGCTCACCACGACCCTGGAGCTGTCGGAGGCCGTGCGGGCCGCACTGGGATGGGTGGAGCGGGGCGGGAACCCCGCCAAGCGAGTCTTCCAGGCCGTGCGCGTTCACGTCAACGACGAGGTGGGAAGCCTCGTGCGGGCCCTGGAGGCCGCCGAGAGGCTACTAAAACCCGGTGGCCGGCTCGTGACGATAACCTTCCACTCTGGCGAGGACCGCGTGGTCAAGAGGTTCATCTCGGACCGGGAGGGGCGCTGCGTGTGCCCGCCCGAGCTTCCGGTGTGCGTGTGTGGCGCCCGGGCCACGCTCCACAAGGGAGTCGTGCAGTCTCCCCGTCCCGGGGAGATCGAGTCCAACCCGCGTAGCGTATCCGCCAGGCTCAGGTCCGCCACCCGTACCATCGAGCCTCCCGGAGACGGGGCCTGATGGCTCAGGAGCCGAGACGGGGCCGGACCGAGGCGCCCACCCAGCCCTACGTCATGCCCGGTGAGCGGCGGCCCCCACAGAGCCCGCGGAAGAGACCGGGCCGGAGTGCCTCCGGGGCGCCGGGCCGTGTACGGAACCGGAGGCCGCATGTGCGCGGGAGGCCCGGGCCCCGGAACTCCGAGCCCCGGGGCCGGCAGCCGGGTGGGGCAAACAGACCGGGGAGGATGGGGAGGGCACAGG
>NZ_LEKH01000025.1 GCF_001029505.1 Rubrobacter aplysinae
GGCTCGCAGGGGGGCGAAGAGGAGTTTTCCGGGGGGCTGCGGCGCGTAGTCAGCCTGCCGCTTCTGCTGGCTTTCGTGGTCGGCAACATCGTGGGCGGCGGGATCTACGCCGCGCCTGGCGAGGTAGCCGGAGTGGTTGGGGGTGGGATCTGGCTGCCCTTCCTCATAGCATTCATCGTGGCGATACTGACCGCCTTCTCGTACGCGGAACTGGTGTCGAAGTATCCGGGCGCCGGCGGGGCGGCGCTTTTCGTGAACCGGGCGTACGGGATTCCGCTGCTCTCGTTCGTCATCGCCTTCGCGGTGATGTGCAGCGGGCTCTCTTCGGCGAGCGGTCTGTCCGTGGCCTTCGGCGGGGATTACCTCTCGGCGCTGACCGGGGGGACCTTCGAGGGAGTTGGCAACGTGCTTATCGCGGTGGCGTTCCTGCTGATTCTGGCCGTGATCAACTACCTCGGAATCCGGGGCTCGGCAACTATCAACGCGGTGCTGGTAATCATCTCGGTCGCCGGGCTGGTGATAATCGTGCTGATCGGGCTCCTGGCGATCCTGACGGGGCAGGTGAACTTCGGCGGGCCGTTTACCTTCCAGACGTCCGGGGACGAGGCCCTGGGCTTCGCGCTGTTCAGCGGGGCGGTGCTGGCCTTCTACGCCTTCATAGGCTTCGAGGACTCGGCAAACATCGCCGAGGAGACCCGGAACCCGAGCCAGGTGTATCCGCGGGCGTTGTTCGGCGGGCTGCTGACCGCGGCCGGGCTGTACCTGGTGGTGGTCATCGTCACCGCGCTGGTCGTGCCGATCGGGATACTGTCCGGGTCCAGCGCCGCGCTTCTGGAGGTTGTGGAGGCCGGGCCGCTGCCGGTACCGCCGGGGCTGTTCTCAGTAGCCGCGCTGGTGGGGATCACGAATACGGCGCTCATCAACCTGATCATCGCCTCGCGCGTGATCTACGGCATGGGCCGGGAGGGAGTCTTGCAGTCGGCCTTCGGCCGGGTGGACCAGAGTCGCGGCACGCCGATAGTAGCCATCCTCTTTACCACCGCGCTGGCGCTGGCGCTGGTTTTGTTCAGCGGGGACTTCGTGGACCTCGCCGGGACCACGACGCTGCTCTTGCTCGCGGTCTTCGCGGTAGTGAACGCCACGGTGCTGGTCCTGCGCCGCAACCGGGTGCGTCACAGCCACTTCCGGGCGCCTTCGGCCATCCCGATCCTCGGGTCCATCGCCGCCCTCGTGCTCCTCAGCCAGCAAGACGGCGGCGACTTTCTGAGGGCGGGTATCCTGATCGCGATCGGCCTCGCCCTCTACGCGCTCAACCTCTTCCTCAAGCGGCGCTCCGGCGAGGGCGACCCGCAGCGGCCACAGCCGACACAGAGCCGGGTCAGATAACCGGCCGTCAAGCCTGCGGAACGTCCGCGCTCGAGCTTTCCGGGCTTGAGCCACCAGCCCCCGCATCGCCCTTGGGCTCCGTGTCGTCCCCGCGCCCGCGTTTGCGCAGATACTGGTAGAGACCCAGCGCGGCCGTGAGCGCGAGCCCGATCAGCGAGAGCGGCAGGCTCGGATAGATGAGCAGCACCCCGGCACCCAGCAGCACGGCCCTCTCGAGCAGATTAGAGGTCGCCAGGAAGTATCCCATCATGCCCGCGCTTATGACCGTCATGCCGAGCAGCGCGGTCGCCAGCGCCGGTATGAGGTTCGCCGCGGTCGCGCCCTGGAGCAGCAGTACCGGGTTGGTGACGAAGATGAACGGGACTATAAACGCGGCTATCGCGATCTTGACAGCGTTGCCGCCGGTGCGCATCGGGTTCGCGCCCGCGATACCGGCCCCCGCGTAGGCCGCCAGGCACACGGGTGGGGTGATGTCGGCCACGATGCCGAAGTAGAAGACGAACATGTGGGCCGCTATGATCTCCACCCCGAACTGCTGCACCAGTATCGGGGCTGCCACCGTGGCCGTGACGACGTAGTTGGCCGTGGTCGGCAGGCCCATGCCGAGCACGATGCTGGCGATCATCGTGAAGATCAGCACCAGGAAGAAGATACCGCCGGCAAGCTCCACGATTCCGCCGCCGAGCTTGCCGCCGAGACCCGTGGTCGTGACCATGCCTGCGATTATCCCGGCCGAGGCGCAGGCCGCTATTACCGGAAGGGCCACGCGGGCCCCATTTTCCAGAATCGTCGCCATCTCGCGCGGGGACATCCGGGTCTCGCGCCGGATCAGGCTCAAAAGAAACGCCGCCGCGATGCCGTACAGCGCGGCGTTGGCCGGGGAACGCCCCGAGAGCAGCAGGCCCACGATCACGACCAGTGGCAGCAGCAGGTCCATCCGTTTTAGCAGCCCGGAGAGAGCGGGTAGCTGTTCCCTGGGCAGTCCCCGGATACCCGCCCGGCAGGCCTCGAAGTGGGTGCCCATGAAAACTCCGGCGAAGTACAGCACCGCCGGGATAAGGGCGAGGACGATGATCTCGTTGTACGGGACCCCGGTGTAGATCGCCATGATGAAGGCCGCCGCGCCCATCAGGGGCGGCATGATCTGGCCGCCCGTCGAGGCCGAGGCCTCCGTGGCGGCCGCGAACTCCGAGCGGAACCCGGATCGCTTCATCATCGGGATGGTAAAGGACCCCGAGGCGACCGTGTTCGCCACCGAGCTGCCGGAGACCATGCCCTGCAGGCCGCTCGCGGCGACGGCGGCCTTGGCGGTGCCGCCTGTAAAGCGGCCCGTCGCCCCGAAGGCGAGGTCGTTGAAGAACTGCCCGATGTTGGTCCTCACGAGCAGGACGCCGAAGAACAGGAACAGGTAGATAAACGTCGAGGAGACGCGGATGGGCGTGCCAAAGATCGAGGTCGAGCTAAAGAAAGTTTCGGTCGCCAGCCGTTCCCAGGAGAAGCCGGGGTGGGCGAAGATCGGCATGTATGGTCCGAAGAGGCCGTAGATCAGGGCCAGGGTCGCGATAACGACTATCGGGAGCCCGATGCAACGGCGTGTTCCCTCTAGCACCAGAAGGATGCCGAGCGCGGCAACCGTGTAGTCCAGCGTGGAGAAGCCGAAGATCAAAGCGTCCGTGGTCAGCCGCTCGAAGTTGATGACTATGTAGGAGTTGGTCCACAGCGCCAGGGCCGCGAGCACCACGTCGTACCAGACCACGCCGGGACGGGTGCTCAGGGACTTCTTGGCCGGATACAGCAAGAAGATCAGGCCAAAAGCCGCCCCGACGTGGACTGCGCCCTGCACGAGCGAGCTGTAGGTGCCCGAGAGCGCCGTGTAGAGCTGGAAGATCGTCAGTGCGGAGCCGAGGGCGAGCACGACCCACTTCCAGATGCCGAGCTGGGTGCGGTAGGCGCTCTCCTGGTTGTACTGCCGGAGTGTGTCCTCGGCGCTCTTCCCGCCCCTCTCCTCGGCTACAGCCTCGCCCGCCTGGCTCATCCGGCCTCTCTAACTTTCACGTGGCCCGTAACGCCTGTATCCGGTTTCTCTACAATGTTCTACTGGTCCAGCACCCCCTGCTCCTCGAAGTACCGCTTTGCGCCGGGGTGCAGCGGCAGCTCTCCGCGGCCGGTCAGGGCATCCTCGACGGTGATGAACTCCTTCTGGGGCAGGGTGAACTGGTCGGCGTTCTCGTACATGGACTTGGTGAGCTTGTAGCCGAGGTCCTCGCTAACCTGATTGGTGGAGCCGAACATGCAGGCGAAGGCCGAGACGGTCTGTACCGGGCCGTCCAGGAAATCGTAGGATTCTGCCGGTATCTCGTACGACTCGTAGCCGCTTTCCTCTTCGATGTTCGAGATTGCCTCTTCGCTTATGGGCAGCAGCACCGCCTCGCCCGTGCTGGCTTCTAGCTGCTGCACGCTGGAACCGGGTACGCCGAGCACCTCTATGGAGGCGTCTATGTTGCCGTCCTGGAGCTTGGCCTTGGCGTCGTCGAAGCCTTCCTGGGTGGCCTGGTAGTCCTCTATCCCGTAGGCCCCGAGCACGAGGTCCGCGGCCTCTCTCGTGGCGCCGCCGGGCGGGCCGACCGCGACCCGCTTACCTTCGAGGTCCTCTATGGACTCTATGCCGGTGGACTCCAGGGTGATGACCTGTATAGCCTCCGGGTAGAGCTGGCCCATGAAGCCCGCGTTCTGGATCTCGCTGCCGTCGAACTCGCCCTCACCGTTGACAGCCTGCACGCCGGTGTTGTTCTGCGCGATGCCGAGCTGCAGGTCGCCGCGGGAGATCTTGGCCAGGTTGTCTACAGAGGCCCCCGTCTCTACCGCGTTTACGCCGAAGTTTTCGGCCTGCACGTTGTCTTCCCAGATGTTCGCCAGCTCCTGGCCGAGTGGGAAGTACACACCGCCCGTGCTGCCCGTGCCGAGCTGGAGGTTGGACTGGAAGTTGGTCTCGCCCCCGCCGCCACCGCTTCCGCCGCCACCCGAGCCCTGCGGCGCGCCGCAGGCGGTGAGCGCCAGCGCGGTTACGAGAGCCAGCACCAGCGCCGCGCCGGATCTCCTTACTCTTCCTCTAACCAAAACCTTCCTCCTCCCGAAACCAGCCCCTGAGACAGAGCCTGAAAGTACAACGTCAAGGACACTTCACGAAACTCGCGAAACGTCCCCGAATATCACCCTTGCACCGTATTCTACAGATTCTGGTGTTCCATAGTCAAAGTATCTTGAAGTACAAAAATCCGTCGTCGGCTCGCGAGTGGAGGCGTTGTAGAATCACCAGGCATGGCGTTCTTGGCCTCCGGGGGCGGCTCGTTGGCGCGGCTCTCGATGCAGGACCGGGGTAAGATTGGACGGAGGGGATGGAGGAGCTTTGGACAGCCTTTTTGACGCCGCCGAAAGCGGCGAGGACCGGGAGCAGCGGCTAGAGGATCTCTCCCGCCAGGTGGCGGTTTGTACCAAGTGTGATCTCTCGCAGAGCCGCACGAATACCGTATTCGGCTCGGGGGACCCGTACTCGCCGCTGATGCTCGTGGGCGAGGGGCCGGGCGCGAACGAGGATGCGACCGGGCTGCCGTTCGTCGGGCGAGCCGGGAAGCTCTTGGACGACATCCTGGCGGCGGTGGATCTCACGCGGGATCAGGTCTACCTCACGAACACGGTGAAGTGCCGGGCGGCGGTCGAGGAGGGTGGCAAGATGAAGAACCGCCAGCCACGCACCACCGAGATCCGGGCCTGCAACCCCTACCTCCAGGCCCAGTTCGAGACGATAAAGCCGGGCATTATCCTCTGCCTCGGCGGCCCGGCGGCCAAGACCATAATAGACAAGGACTTCAAGATTACCCGCGACCGCGGCCAGTGGCGCGAGGCCTACGGCGCGATGGCGATGGCGACCTTCCACCCGGCCTACGTGTTGCGCCAGCAGGGCGAGGAGCTAAACCAGACCAAGCGCCAGGTGTGGCAGGACGTACAGAACGTCTACGCCGAGTACCAGAAGATTATGGAGAAGCGGAGCTAGGCTTGCGCCTCTTGCGTGCCCTGCTGCCGGTGCTCGTGGTGTTTTTGGTGGCGGGGTGCGGCGCCGGGAGCGCGAGTAGCGGAGAAGGGACTACAGGAGCCGAGGGCACGCAGAGCAGGACGGTGGACGGCTTGCAGGTGGAGACCGTCGCCAAAAACCTGGACACGCCGTGGGAGGTCGCGTTTGCGCCGGACGGGCGCATCTTCGTGACCGAAAGGCCCGGCGTGGTGCGTGTGATCGAGAGCGGCGAGCTTCGCGAAGAGCCCTACGCCGAGTTCGGGGCCGAGGAGATGGGGGAGGGCGGACAGCTCGGCCTCGCGCTCGACCCGGACTTCGAGCAGAACGACACCCTGTACGCCTACTACTCTACCGAGACGGATGATGGCCCGGAGAACCGTATCGCGCGGCTATTGGAAGAGAACGGGCGGGCCACGGAGCAGGAGACGCTGCTCTCCATGCCGGCCGCCTCCATCCACAACGGCGGCCGGCTGGCGTTCGGGCCGGACGGCAAGCTCTACGCGACGATAGGCGACGTCTCGGAGGCGAGTCTGGCGCAGGACCGCGACGCGCTGGCGGGCAAGATCCTGCGTATAAACCCCGACGGCACCGTGCCGGACGACAACCCGTTCGACGGCTCGCCCGTCTACTCCTACGGTCACCGCAACCCGCAGGGCCTCGCCTGGGACGATGAAGGCAGCCTCTACGCCCCCGAGCACGGCCAGAGCGCCCACGACGAGCTGAATCTTATAGAGGCTGGAAAAAACTACGGCTGGCCCGAGATACAGGGCGACGAGAACGCCTCCGGCCTCACCCCGCCCATCCTGCACAGCGGACAACAAACCTGGGCCCCCAGCGGAGCAGAGTACGTCGAGGACGGAGCTTGGGCGGACAGCCTGATGTTTACCGGGCTCGCCGGAGAGTCGCTGCACCGGGTCGAGTTCGCGCCCGGAAAGCCCGTCGAGGTTGCCCGGCATCGGGAATACCTCGGTGGGGAGTACGGCAGGCTCAGGACCGTGGAGCAGGGGCCCGGAGGCGCGCTGTACGTGCTTACCAGCAACCGTGATGGCCGGGGGAACCCCGCTCCGGAAGACGATCGGCTACTGAAAGTAACCCCGGCCGGAGGGTAGTAGCCGCCACGGAGACGATCGTAGGTGGGTCTCCAGGTGGCGTTTTACGGGGGCTAGCGTATATAGTTAAGGTTTAACGGGAGAAACAACGATATTCCCCCGGGCGTGGCCGCTGCGGGGTGAGTAAAGAACTTCATATGAGGTAGGAGTATCGCCTGCTATTATCAGATCAGGCAGGGTAACCGGAAAAACGTCGAGAAGGGCTTTTTACACCTTGGTCAGCACAGCCTCCAGTAGCCGCATGATGGACAGCACCGACAAGGAGATACTGAATTATATCCAGCGGGAGTTCCCACTGGAACGCGAGCCATTTGCGGCCGTTGGGCGTGAGATCGGCATCGCCCAGGACGAGGTGATCCGGCGCATCGAGACCCTCAAGCGCGGCAAGGTGATACGTCAGATCTCGGCCATCTTCGACACCCGTGTCCTTGGCTACCACTCCTCGCTGGTGGCGGCGAAGATCCCGCCAGAGAAGCTGAACGCCGGAGCCAAGGCCATAAACTCCCACCCCGGCGTCTCCCACAACTACGAGCGCAACAACGAGTTGAACCTCTGGTACACGGTCGCCGTCCCGCCGGACTCCCGGCTCGGGCTCGAAGGCACGGTAAACGTGCTGCACGAGATCTCAGGCGCGGAGAAGACCCGCGTCCTGCCGACCCTGAAGCTGTTCAAGATCGGGGTCACCCTGGACATGAACCAGGGTGCGACCGCCAAGAAAGAGGCCCCGGCCTACGGAGAGAACGACCGGGCCGCCGCCGACAAGAACGTAACTGAGAATGACAAGGCCGCGATAAAGGCGCTACAGGAGGACATCCCCCTAACGCCGCGCCCGTTCGACCTGTGGGGCGAGCAGGTCGGGCTCTCTTATGAGGAGCTTCTGGAGAGGGCCTACGATCTGCGGGAGCGTAAGATCATGCGCCGCTTCTCCGCCGTGCTCTACCATCGTAAGGCGGGCTTCAAGGCCAACGGCATGGGCGTGTGGCAGGTACCCGAGGACCGCGTGGACGAGGTCGGCCAGATGTTCGCCCAGTATCAGGCGGTAAGCCACTGTTACGAGCGGCCGACCTACGAGGACTGGCCGTACAATGTCTTCTCCATGGTCCACGGCCGCAGCGTCGAGGAGTGCGAGACGGTGCTCGAAGCGATGGCCGACGAGACGGGCGTGCGCGACTACACCTCGCTCTACTCCACCCGCGAGTACAAGAAGACCCGCGTACGGTACTTCACCCCGGAGATGGACGCCTGGGAGCGTCTCTATGCCGGGGCCCTGCGCGGCTAGCACGGCTAACGCGGCCGGCGGGCCTCTCCGGACTCCACCGAGGGGATAACGGGCACGCAGGCTGTGCTCGAACTGCTTGAGCCGGCGGTGCTGGTGGCCGTGGCCGCCGTGTTCACCGCAGGGGCGGTCTCCGGGCTCGTTGGCTTCGGGTTCGCCCTGGTATGCGTGCCGCTGCTACTCCTGGTGTACGATCCTGCGACCGTGATCCCGGTCAACGTCGCGCTCTCCGTTTTCACGACCATGAACGTCGCCTACGACGGGCGGCGGGACGTGGAGATCAAATCCATCGGCTTACTGCTGCCCTTCGCCCTGCTCGGGATCGTGCTCGGGGTCGAGGTGTTGCGGGCGACGGACCCGGATTACATCCGGGTGGCGGTCGGTGTAGTGGTCGTGGTGTCCGCGCTTTTATTGTTTCGTGGCGTGCGCTTGCCGGGCTCCCGTAGCCGGTGGGGCGACGGGGTGATAGGCGGGATGAGTGGTCTGCTGGCCACCTCGGTTGGTATAAGCGGCCCGCCGGTCATCCTGCTGCTGGTTTCGAGGGGGATGCCCAAACGCGCCTTCCGGGCGAACATAGCCCTATACTTCGTGTTTACCAGCCTGGCAAGCCTGGTGGCGCTGTACCTCGGCGGGCTGATCGAGCCGGGCCACCTGCTGTTCGCGGCGGCCCTTACCCCCGCCGCCTTCATCGGCAAGGTCGCGGGCACCGCCCTGATGCGCAGGTTCTCTGAGAGGGCCTTCCGAAACCTGACGCTGGCCCTGATCCTGGCCACCGGCGCCGGGGCGGCGATCTCCGCCGTTCTCTCGCTGGTCTAGCCCCGTCTAGCGGCCGGGACGGCGTTACGTCAGGCGGTCCGCCAGCTCCTCGATGCTCTCCGTGACCAGGCCGAACTCCGAGTCGGCGGGCTTCACGGGCGGCTTCGCTCGCAGCCCCCATTCGTGCGGGCGGTGGATGTAGGCGGTGCGGAAGCCGAGGGCCGCGGCGGCGCGGAGGTCGTCGGGATGGGCGGCGGCCATCATCACCTCTGTGGGAGGGAGGTCGAGCAGGGCCGCGGAGGCGAGGTACGCCTCCGGGTCGGGCTTGTAGCGGCGGGCGAGCTCGGCCGAGAGGATCACGTCCCACGGCAGACCGGCGCGCCGGGCCATGTCCACTAGCAGCGAGACGTTGCCGTTGGAGAGTGGGGCGATGACGTACTCCTCGCGCAGCCTCGTAAGGCCGGGCACGGAGTCCGGCCAGGGGTCGAGCCGGTGCCAGGCGTGATTCAGGTGCTCTTTCTCCCTCTCGGACAGACCCGTGATCCCGAACCGCTCCAGCAGCCTATCGAGCGACTCGCGGTGCAGGCCGTCGAGCGGGGTCCAGGGGAGCTCGCCGCCGCGCACCCGCTGCATGGAGGGGGCGTACTCGCCGCGCCAGGCGTCGGCGAAGGCCGCCCAGTCTACCGGTAGCCCGTGCCTTTCACCGAGCCGCTCGCCCTCCCGGATCACGCCGCCGCGCCAGTCCACGACGGTTCCGAAGACGTCGAAGAAGATGGCTTTCACGTTCTCTGCGGGCATATCCGGGGAACCGGGCTCAAACGCTCGCCACCCGCAGGCCGGCGGACTCCAGTATCCCGTCCAGCTCGGCGTAGGAATCCCGGGGCAGGGGGAGCGCCGGCCCCCGGACCGCCGGGGAGACCGCGATCCCGAGCCGCTGCATGGCCGCCTTGACCGCGCCAACCACCGGGTCTGAGAGCCCGCCGAGCCCCAGCAGTGCCAGGATGCGGCGGTGCCGATCCGCCGCGTCTTCGAGATCCCCTTCCCTGAAGGACCGCACGAGCCCTACGAATAGCTCGGGCGCGACGTTCGCGAGGCCGCTTATGGCTCCGTCGCCGCCGGCGAGGAGGTTGGGCAGGATCTGCTCCTCGAACCCGACGAGCACCGAGAAGTCCGGTTCCGTGGGCTTTACCTCGTTCAGCACGCCCAGGGTGTGGGTGTGCTCGGTGACCGTGTCCTTGAGGCCCGCCGCGTTCGGCAGCTCCGTGGCCAGGCGCGAGACGAACTCCGGCGAGATCTCCACGCCGGTCAGGAGCGGGAAGTTGTACACGAGCATCGGGACGTCAGCCGCCCGGGATACCGCCGAGAAGTGCTCGAAGAGCGCCCTCTCCCCGAGCTTGAAGTAGAAGGGCGGCACGCAGAGGGTGGCGTCGGCCCCGGCGTCCCCGGCGTGGCGGGCAAGCTCCTCCGCCTCCCGGGTGCTCGCGGAGCCCACGCCGACGACGACCTTTACCCGGCCGTTTACCAGCCCGATCACCCGCTCGGCGAAGCCCCGGCGTTCCTCGAATTCCAGGTGCGGGAACTCCCCGGTGCTGCCCAGGATGGAGAGGCCGTCCACCCCGGCCGAGATCGAGCGCTCCACCACGGTCTCGGTCGCCTCGGGGTCTATCTCGCCCCGCTCGTCGAAAGGCGTAATCATGGCGGGCATGATCCCGTCCAGCATCCCCTTCCTCCTCTCCTGGCCGACTCTCGGATAGCCTCAGACTCTACCCCAGAATAACCCCGGAGCGGGGATAACGGAAGCCGCCCGGCGGCTGCCGCTCTCTTCCGCTCAGGAGCCGGGCACCCGGCCCTCGACCGGCGCGAGGGCTTCGTTGGACTTGCCGGTGTCCCCGCTAGAGGTGCACCTCACGTAGTACTCTGCCTCGGGGTCCAGCTGGGACCGGCTCCCGGCGTCCGGGTTCCGGACGAACACCTGGCTGAAGCGGCGTCCGTCTAGCTCTATCTGCCCCCCTGGCTCGTACCAGGAGACCTGCCCTCCATCCCGGCCCTCGACGAGGCTGCAGGAGGGCGGGGTGGAGATTCCCAGGCCCCACTCGCCGTCCACCACGACCCTCGGCTCGGAGCCTCCGCGCCACTCGGCGGACCCTATCTTGAGCAGAGCGCTCTCGTTATCGCCGCCGGGCGAGCCGGCGCTCCCGCAAGAGATCGAGAGCGCGCAGATCACCGCGACGAGCGCCGTAAGACCCGTTTTCGGCACTCGAACCTCTCCCTGTGAACCGGTGAGCTCCGGTAAAAGCCCCGGCGGCTCCGGGAGCCAGCGGGCGTATACCGGAGTATCCGCCCCGAGTATACGCGACTATACGCGACTATACGCGACTATACGCGACACGGGCTCTCGGGATTGTTAGGCTGTAAGGCTGCAAGAGTCGAGGCTCTGGCTAGGACCGGGGCCGGCTGTTCGACGATACCGGAGAATAGTATTTTAGGAGGAAGTTTTGTCCGAGAAGCAGATGCCGGAGCGCTGGGTAGGCCGGGAGGTCATGGTCGCAAGGGCCACCTCCACCGAGGCCGAGCTGGTCAACCTGGAGGGGATAAACGACTGGGGCGTGGTCTGCACCTACAAGGAAGCCGAGGTCAGTGAACCGGTCCTGATCCCCTGGGGGTCCCTGAGCTGGGTCAGGCTCGCGGTGCAGGAAGAGGTGCAGGCCCTCAACGGCGGCGACTCGGATGAGTAGGTCGAGTAAGGTCTAGTAGGACCGGAAAGGCACCGGGATTTCCCGGGCTTCACGAGATGGGAGACGGGCGATGGAGGTAAGGGTCGGGGCCCAGATTCAGCCCCAGCACGCCAGCTACGAGGACATGCGCCGGGCATGGGTCGAGGTGGAAGAGGCCGGGGCCGATACGCTCTTTACCTGGGATCACTTCTACCCGCTCTACGGCGAGCCCGAGGGCAAACATTTCGAGTGCTGGACGCTGCTCGCGGCGATGGCCGAGGTCACCGAGAGGGTGGATTTCGGGGCGCTCGTAACCTGCAACTCCTACCGCAACGCCAGCCTCCTCGCCGACATGGCGCGCACCGTGGACCACATATCCGGTGGCCGGCACATCCTGGGCATAGGCAGCGGCTGGTTCCAGAAGGACTATGACGAGTACGGCTACGAGTTCGGCACCGCGATAGACCGTCTGAGGGCCCTAAAGACCTCGATGCCGGTAATAGAGGAGCGGCTCGGCAAGCTGAACCCGCCGCCCGTGCGCCAGCCCCTGCCGGTCATGATCGGGGGCGGGGGCGAGAAGGTCACCCTGCGCATCGTCGCCGAGCACGCCCACATCTGGAACGGCTTCGGAGACCCCGCGGAGGCCGGCCGTAAGAGCAGCGTCCTGGACGAACACTGCCGCGACATCGGGCGCGACCCATCAGAGATAGAGCGTTCCATTCTGGCGGGCCCCGGTCGGATCCCGGACCCCGACGGCTACGTGGAGAATGGCATCACCCACCTCATACTCGGCGTGGGCGGCCCCGACTACGACCTCGGGCCGCTGCGGGAGCTCGTCGCCTGGCGCGACGGGCGGGCGGCCGCCGGCGAAGCTTCGGCCGGTTAGCGGGATGGCGGCGGAGAACGGCTCACCCTTCCGCACCGAACGCGTCCCGGGTGACGTTGGGGAGGCGGAGCTCGCCGTCGGCGTGAGCGGGCCCCAGACGGGATCCGCCTCTGCCGACCCGGTGGTGGCCCTGCACGGCATCACCGCCCACCACCGCGCCTTCAACGCGCCCGCCCGCCGGATATCCGGAGATCGGGCCATGATCGCGCCCGATCTCCGGGGCCGGGGCGATTCCCAGAAGCCGGAGGTCGGCTACGGTCTCGACGCCCACGCCGAGGACGTGGTGCGCATCCTGGACCACTTTGGCCTCGAAAGCGCGGCGCTGGCCGGGCACTCGATGGGCGCGTTCGTGGCGATCCAGACCGCGCTCTCATACCCGGACAGGGTGCGGAGCCTCGTGCTGCTCGACGGCGGCTGGCCGCGTCCGCAGACCCCGCCAGAGGAGATGACCGAGGAGCAGCTCAGAGAGGCGGAGGCCACGCGGGAGGGGCTGGCCCGCGCCTTCCGCCGCCTGGAGATGACCTTCGAGAGCCCGGAGGACTACCTGGAGTTCTGGTTCCCCGGCCAGGGGCTGACCCCCGACGACCTCCCGCCCGACGTGGCCGACTACTTTCTCTACGACCTCGGGGAGGTGGAGGGCGGGTACAGCCCGAAGTGCTCCCCGGCGGCCGCCTCGCAGGACTCCGAGTGGCTCTCGGGCCGCTCGCCGACGGCGGATGAGCTTCGCGGCGTGGGCTGTCCCGTGGCGCTCGCCGCCGCCGGGGCCGGGTTCTTCCCGGAGAGCGAGCCTCTCATCTCCGACGAGATACTGCGGACGATGGCCGGGGCGCTCGACCTGCGGTCACAGACCCGCCTGCCGCAGACCAACCACTACTCGATGCTCTACGAGCCACACGTCGGGGAGTTCTCCGGCCTGCTGGCCTCCGACGACTGGGCGCGCTAGCGAAGACGCGTTAACGGAAGCGCGTTAGCGTCCGCCCTGGATCTGGCCGCCCATTGCGGAGATCGCCGCGAGCGCCAGGCCGAACAGGATCACCTGTACCCCGGTCAGAGAGCCCGGACCCAGGAGTAGTAGCGGTACGGCGACGATCAATACCCCCGCCAGTGCGTAGAGCCCGGCCAGATTCGCCCCCGCCGGCCCCCGGCGCAGCCGCGAGGCGGTGAATGCTCCACCGGCGCCGGATACCAGGCCGCCGGCGAGGAGGGCCAGTAGCAGCGGGGCCACGGATGCCAGTGCCCAGAGGAGGGCCATCGCGACGGCGCCGGATACCGCGCCCGTGAGCGCGATGGTCCGAGCACCTAGCTGACCGGACGGCGGGCGGTTCTGGCTCACTGGTTCACCGGTTGTGCTGCTCTGCGGGCTCGTTCTTGCGGGCTGAGAGCTTGTGCAGGGCTCGTCTGAGGCGGTTGCTCTGTCCTGCCGGGGCGGAGAGCTTCGGGAACGGCCTGCGGCTGACCATCAACGCGGCCAGAGCCAGTGCCGAGAACAGGGAGAGCCCGACCGGAGGGGCCAGAACGGCGAGCCCGGCCATCGCCAGTCCCGCCGGGGGGATCGGGAGGCCCAGGAAGTGGTCCGGGGCCCTGACCAGCGGAAAGCGGGCGAGGCGTATGGCCCCGGCGACCAGGAAGATCAGGCACACCGCTATCCCCAGACCGTCCAGGGTGTAAAGCTGGCTCATGTATAACGCGAAGGCGGGCACCACGCCGAAGGAGACGAGGTCGGCGAGGGAGTCCAGGTTGCAGCCGAAGTCCCCGGCTGTCGAGCAGCGGCGGGCTATCGCCCCGTCCAGCATGTCGAAGCCGGCGGCGAGGGCGACCAGCAGCACCGCCTGCTCGTAGTTCGCCTGCGTCACCATCAGGAGGGCGAGAAAGCCCGAGATCAGATTCCCGCAGGTGGCTATGTTCGGTAGCGCCTTGAGCAAGCCTACTCGCTCTCTGGCTCACGGATATCCCGGTCTCCATGATACCTGAAGAGGGGGGTCAGCCCGGCGCGGGCGCGTTGGCCGGGGCGTACCAGGGCCTGGGCGCTCCCGGCGGGCAGGAGGACGTCCGTGCGGGAGCCGAAGTGTATGATCCCGATCCTGTCGCCGGGACCCACCCGGTCTCCGACGCTGGTCCAGGAGCTTATGCGGCGGGCGATCATGCCCGCCTTCTGTACCACGACCGCCGGTCCCCGCTCGCCGGCTATCTCGACACGCTTGCCGTAGTTCTCCTCCGAGCCCGCGAACAATGCGGGGGCGTACCCGCCGCCCATCTCCTCCATCCGGGAGATCTCACCCGCCACCGGGCTCCGGTTTACGTGGACGTTGTGTAGCGAGAGGAAGGTGCTTACCCGCAGCGCCCTGCCGCCAGGAAACGAGGTCTCCTCTACCTCCTCGACGCTCTTTACGTAGCCGTCCGCCGCGGCGTAGGCCACGTCCGGTTCCGGGTCCAGCCTCCGCTCCGGGTCGCGAAAGAACAGCAGGCTCGTCGCGCCGGCTCCCAGCCCGAGCCACCCGGCGCGTTTTCCGAGCGCCAGCAAGAGGAGCCCCGCGAGCACCGGAGCCACCACGTAGGGCCGGGCTGCCTCCCAGCTACGGCGCGTCAAGAGTGGTCCGCCCCGGGGTTGTCGCAGGCGAACAGGAAGGCGGGGGGCAGGTTCACGGGGGAGATACGCCTGCGTACCGGGCCGAAGAACCTCTCGAGGTCGGACAGCACGGAGTTCGAGTACTGCAGGACTAGCATCCTGCCGCCCGGCCTCAGCGCCTCGCGGGCGGCGTCCAGCAGGCCGTCTCTGGTCTCCGCCGGGAGCGAGGTGAAGGGCACGCTGCTGACGAGGATATCCGCCCGCTTACCCCCCGCGTACTCCTCCAGGTAGCGCGTCGCGAGCTCGGCGGAGTCGTTGATCACGCGCATCCTGGAGTCCGCGAGCCGGGCGGAGACCGCTGAGGCCAGGTCTCCGTCCAGCTCGAAGCTCAAAAGCCGCCCGTCGGGGCGCAGCCTGTTCAGTATCTCCCTGGTGTACACCCCGGTGCCCGCGCCGAACTCGACCACGGTGCGAGCCTCTCTGAAGTCCGCGAGATCCAGCAGGTCGTTTACCGCGGGCCGGGAGGTCGGCCAGACGGCTCCCACCTGCCTCGGGTGGGTCAACATGGTGCGCGCGAAGAGGGCGCGTCTCTTTAGACTCTCCGTAACCTCCGCAATGTCCTTGCGTCCGGCGTTTTGCAGTTGGTCTCTCCTCCGGTGATCGCCTACCCGGCCGCCGCTCGTCCGGCCCGGGCTCCAGGCGCGCCGCGAGCATTTACCGGCCACTCATTGGCGAATCAGCATAGCATAAAAACGGAATAATCCCGGTTCCGGAGCGGTGCTGAGCCGGACGTCACATAGTGTCGCGTAGTGTAACTATTCGCTGCAAGCCGGGCCGCCGGAGGCTAGAGTCTCGTGCATGAGAAACACGAGAAGCCCGGGCTCCAGAGCTATTCCAGCCGGTAAGCGTCCCGACGGCGAGGCGCTGGTTATAGGGGCCGGGATCTCGGGTCTGCTGGCGGGCCGGGTTCTGGCGCGCCATTTCGGACGCGTTACCATCCTGGACCGCGACGGGAGTCCCGACGACGCGCAAGAGGCCCGCTTTCGCAAGGGCGTTCCGCAGGGGCGGCACCTGCACAGCCTGGCGACCCGGGGATCGGAGCTGCTGGAGCATTTCTTTCCCGGGTTGGACGCCGAGCTAGAGGCCGCGGGTGCGCCGGGGTTGGATCAGACCGCCGATACCGTAACCGAGATGTCGTCCGGCAGGATGCCCCGCTTCGAGAGCGGCATAACCATGCGGGCCGCGAGCCGGCCCCTGCTGGAGGCCGTGATCCGGGAGCGCCTGCGGCGGGAGCCGGCGGTGTGTTTCCTGAGCGACGTGGAGGCCACCGGACTGCTCTTGGAAGACAGAGCCACGCGGGGCGTCTCCACCAGGATGCGGGGCGACCGCCGCGGCGAAGAGGGAGAGGTACGGGCGGAGCTCGTGGTGGACGCCAGCGGGCAGTCCTCACGCGCCCCCCGGTGGCTCTCTGAGCTCGGCTACGGCGTCCCGGAGAAGACCGTGGTTGACGCCGGCCTCGGCTACGCCAGCCGCTGGTACCGGGTTCCGGAGGGCTTCGGAGAGAACGGCGAGGACTGGCTCTCGCTGGCCGTGCTGCCCGAGTGGCCGGATAATCCCCGGGGCGGCACGCTCCGGCAGGTGGAAGGCGGGCTGTGGACCGCGGTGCTGACCGGTAGCGGCGGAGACCATCCGCCGACGGACCCCGCCAGATTCGAGGAGTTCGCCGCGAGCCTTCCGAGCCCGATCATCCACGAGGCCATCTCCGTTGCGGAGCCGGTCTCGCCGGTCTACGGCTACCGCCGCACCGCGAACCGCAGGCTCCACTACGAGAAGATGAGCCTCCCGGCCGGGTTCCTGGTCACCGGCGACGCCGCGACCACCCTGAACCCCTCCTACGGCACCGGGATGACCGCCGCCGCCCTCTCCGCCAACGTCCTGGAGGACTGCCTCGCCGGGTCCGGTTTCTCGCGGCCCGGATCGCGTTTTGGGCGGCGCTTCCACGGCCGGCAGGTAAAAGCCGTCTCGCCGTGCTGGACCACCACCACTTCCAACGACTCCCAGTGGGCGGCGAGCGGGCTGGAGGACCTAAACGCCCCGCGGCGGCTCGCCCACGGCGTCTCGGAGCAGGTGATGGCGCTCGCCACCGAGAGCCCGGCGGTCGTGAAAACCATGTTCGAGGTAAAGAACGTCCTGCGCAGCCCGGCCGCCATGCTCCGGCCCGGCATCCTGGCTCCCGCACTCTGGCGCACTTTTTCGGGGCTCCCCGGCCCGGCAAAACGGCCCGCCATCGGGCGTCGCCAGAGCCTCGACGGCGGGTAGCGGTCTCCCCGGCGCTTGCCGGGTTAACCGTTTAACAGGAGACTTTATCCAGGTTAAGAGGTTAACAACCAGGTGACCGGCGGCGGATTATGCTGTACTGGCAATCGCGGAGGTGTGGGTGAGTCTGACACGTTGAGAGGGGATGGATGACATCCGAGATCTGGCAGTTCGCGGCTTTTGTGGGTGTGGCGGCCGTGGCGTTCGTGCTGTGGCTGAACATCATATATCTGCCGGGCCGCACGCTGGAGCATCGCTACGACGGGGGAGAACCAGTCCGGCGAGGCTCTGCAGACGCGGCCAAATCCCCGGATCAGACCGAGATTGAGAGCGAGATCAGCCAGAGCTCCAGTGGTCCGACCAGATAGCCCGCTCCCGACGGTCTCCGACTATCTGGCGTAGCTGATCGTCTAGCGGAAGCCCGCTCTCCCGGGAGGCCTCCAGCACCTCGTTTAGCTCCAGTATCAGGTCGCGGGTGCCGACGTCGCTGAGAAAGCCCGTGGCGGCCTCGGAGTCGAGGCCTTCTTGCCGGGCGAACTCCGTTATGGTGTCGTTGATCAGCGACATCAGGAACCTCTGGGCCTCATCCGGGTGGAGATCCTCCCCTCGCTGCGCGAGCCTCTCGTCCAGCTTGCGGCCCAGGATCAGGGCCGCCTGCACTATCCGGCGCCGCTCCTCGGGTGTCCTCTGATCTCCCCAGGCGGCGTTCATCGTCTCCTCGTTCAGCCCTTCCAGATACGATAATGCCCGCTCCCGGTCGCTGGGGACGTCCGAGGGGTCCGTGTCCGGGTGCCGGGAACCTGAGCCTTCCACCGGGTTCTCCTTTTCGAGGGTTCTCGCGATTGTGTACAGATGTACGGCCGTTCGTACGATGGACCGATGCTAACATCCGCCGGGCTCGTAGTAGACTCGGAGGATGGAGAGAATGAGGGTTTTGATCTCGGGCTGCGGCTACGTGGGGTGCGCCCTGGCGGAGCTACTCGTGCAGGAGGGACACGAGGTTTTTGGTCTGCGTCGCAACCCGCGGGATCTCCCACCCGGGGTACGTCCCGTGGCGGCGGACTTCACCGACGCGGACTCCCTCCAGAGAGGGCTTCCCGAGAGGCTCGACTACGTCTTTCACACCGCGTCTCCGGGTATCTCCGGCAAGAGTACTGCGGAGGAGCGTGAGAGGGCCTACCGGGACGCCTACGTGCTCGGGCCTTCCAACCTGATCTCCGCCCTTCGCTCCCGGGGTCAGGAGCCGCGCCGCCTGCTGCTCACCTCCAGCACCGGCGTCTACGCCCAGAGCGGCGGCGAGTGGGTGGACGAGACCTCTACCACGGAGCCGTCCGGGACGGGCCGCTACCTGCTGGAAGGCGAGGAGGTGCTGCTCGGGTCTCCGTTCCCCGCCGTGGCGCTCCGGCTCGCGGGTATCTACGGTCCCGGGCGCACCGGAGCCCTCGATCGCGCCCGCCGCTACCCGCTCTCCGGAGAGCCGGAGAGTACCCCGAGGTACACCAACCGCATCCACCGCGATGACTGCGCCGGAGCCCTCCGGCATCTCATGTTACTCGACCGCCCGGACCCGCTGTACCTGGGAGCGGACCACGAGCCCTCGACCCCCGACTCCATAGCCCTGTGGCTCGCCGAGAACCATCCAGAGGCCAGGGAGGAAGAGAGCCCGGAGACCAGAGCTAGCGGACGCGCCAGCGGGCGCTCCAGCGAGCGCTCTGACAGAGTCACCAACAAGCGTTGCAGCAACGCCCGGCTCGTCGGATCGGGCTACACCTTCATCTACCCTACCTTCCGGGAAGGCTTCGCCTCTCTTCTCGCCGCCACCGCCGGATGAGCTCCGGCACACGCTTGATGACTCTGGTGACAATGTGGCGTACAATGCTGCCAGTTTTACGCCGGGGCTTTCAGGGGAAGAGAGAAACCTGGGAAACGGGGCGAGCGTAAGCCGCACCATTCCGGCTGGGGAGGTGACAAAGAGCGGGGTGAGAGCCACGCCTTTTATCTAGGGGAGGGTGAGTGTCAGGACAGTTCGAGATTACCGGCATAGACATAACCGTATTCATTATCTATCTGGCTCTCAGCCGGCTCATACCGTTATTCTTCCGAGGCAAGAACGAGAACTCCGAAGACTACTTTCTCGGTTCCCGAAACTTCACCTGGCCTCTGATAGGTTTCTCGCTCATAGCTACGAACGCCTCCGGCGCTAGCTTCGTGGGGCTGGCCGGGGCAGGGTATGCGCAGGGCATCTCGGTCTATGCCTACGAGTGGATGACGACCGTGATCCTGGTTCTGTTCATCTTCTTCCTGCTGCCGTTCTACCTCCGCTCGCGGGTGTTCACGCTCCCCGAGTTCCTCGGTAGACGCTACGACGGCAGGAGCCGGATGGCCTTCGCCGGGTTCAACCTGTTCGCAAACATGTTCATAGACATGGCAGCCGCGTTATACGCGGGCGCTATCGCCTTCCGGGTACTATTCCCAGATTTCTCATTGTTCGTGATCGTCGTCGGTCTTGCGGTTCTGGCGGGCGTTTATACGGTTATAGGCGGGCTCTCGGCCGTGATGGTAAGCGACACGATACAGGCCTCCGTCGTAATGCTCGGCGGTACGCTGGTGTTTATCCTGGTGCTGATCGAGGCGGGTGGCTGGCAGCAGGCCACCGCAGCCGCTACGGAAGATCAGATGAGCCTGATACTGCCGGCTGGCGACGATGCCTTACCCTGGCCGGGGCTGTTCCTCGGGGTGTTGTTGAATGGCCTGTACTACTGGACGACCAACCAGCTCGTCGTGCAGCGCACACTCGGGGCGCGGAGCCTGGATCATGGCCGGTGGGGCTCCATATTCGCGGGCTTTATGAAGCTCGCTTTCCTGTTCCTGTTCATCCTGCCCGGTACCTTCGCCCTCGGACTGTATCCGAACCTCGACAACCCGGACCTCGTGTTCCCGACGCTGGCTTTCGACCTCCTGCCAATCGGAATCCGGGGCCTGATGCTCGCGGCGCTGATAGCGGCGGTGACCTCCACCGTGGACTCGATCCTCAACTCGGCTTCCACCCTGGTCACGATGGACTTCGTGCAGAACTTCCGGCCCCAGACGAGCCAGGCCGCTCTCGTGAACATCGGACGGATCACCACCGTTGGCGCGCTGATCGTGGCCTGCATTTGGGCCCCGACCCTGGCCTCGTTCGAGTCGCTCTACGGCTACCTGCAGTCCGTGCTCGCTTACGTGGTCCCGCCGATAGTCGCGGTGTTCTACATAGGCATCCTCTGGCCCAGGATCAACGGTCTCGCGGCCTTTGTCACGCTGGTTGGCATGATCCCGCTCGGGGTGTTCTTCTTCATTATTAACGAGGTTATCCCCGACTCGGCCCCGATACAGTTCCTGTACGCCGCCGGTATCTCCTTCGCTGTCAGCGCCACCGTGCTTGTAGGCATCAGCCTCCTGACGGGGCCGCCGCGGGATATGGAGCGGGTGCGAGAGGTTACGTGGAGCACGGAGTACTGGACCCAGGAGACCGAGGAGCTGCGGGGGACGCCGCTGTGGAAGAACTACCGTTTCTGGGCGGTGGCGCTCCTGATCTCCACCGCCATCATCGTGGTTATCTTCGCGTAGGGAGCTAGGATGTTTGGCCCGGCCCCGCTTCGGCCGGGTCGGGCATCTTTTCACCGAACATCCTCTCGTAGTGGACCTCTATCCTGCCCCGCTGTATTTGGAGAAACCTGATGTGACGCACGATCTGCTTCTCGGAGAGGATAAAGTTGAAGTTGTGTAGCAGGCGGGTCAGGCCCTTGGACGAGTTTACGCGTTCGAGCATCACCCTACGGTAATCCTTTAGCTCTTCGATGCGCTTATCGGTGAGCTCCGTTTCGGCGAGAAGCTCTTCGGGATGGTTCATGTCCGTGAGATCCTTCATGCCGGATATTCTAAAGCCAGACTCCTACGAGCGCCGGGCCTCGTCTCGTCGGAGCTGGAGGTAGCCGTTATAGACCATGTTCCGCCGCAGCTTGAGCACGACCAGCCTCTGTTTGAGTCCCCGGATCGTAAAGCGGAGGTAGAGTCTCCCGGGTAGACTCAGGCGGAGGCTGGTGGAATGCAGGGCGTGATCCAGGCTGGCCCGCTCTTCCAGGAGAGAGTCGATCTCTCGCTCCAGCCCCTCGAGCTGGCAAAGCAACTCCTTAGTTCCAACCATTACGCGGCTCCGTGCTGACGGCTCCGTGCTGACGGAGATTCAATATCGAGGCTAATTCTACACCGGCGGCGATTCGTGAGAGCGAACTAGAGCCTTAGGCCGAACCCGCAGCGTCCTCGCTAGGAGCCGGAGGCGTCACGCTCTCTGGCCCGGGCAACCGCCTCCGCCGCGCCTTCTCGCCAGGGCTCGCCGTGGCCCGGGAGTAGTGTGTCGGCGCTAGCCTCCTCTATGGTCTCCAGGGACCGCCGGGCCTGCGCCGTGTCGGAGTTGACCGGGGGTGGGGGCAGGCACGGGCCTTCCTCCCGGGTCAGCGGGTTTAGCGTCAGGAGGGCGTCGCCGGCGATCAAGATCCCCGGCTCCTCCAGGAGCAACGAGACGTGACCCTCGGTGTGACCGGGGGTGCGCAGTGGCACGGGCCTCCCCGGTACGTCTAGCTTTTCGTCGGCCTCGAAGGGCTCCACCTCCTGTACCCACGTCGGCGTCATGAAGCCCTGCACCGTGGCTTCCCCGACGAACTTGAATGATGCTACCCGCCGGAGCTCGGGCACGAGGTCCGGCAACATCGCGAACGGCGAGGAGCCCTTGGCCTCTCCGCGGACGCGACCGACCTCGCCGCTGTAAGCCATTACCGGGGCCTCGCATTCTTGGCGTGCCTTCTCGGCGGCCCCGAGGTGGTCCGGGTGGCCGTGTGTCAGGACCACCGCCGCCACGTCTGCCGGGGAGAATCCGAGCTCAGAGATGGCGCGCTCGATGCGGGGCCAGCTACGCGGCCAGCCAGTGTCTACCAGCGTGAGCTGGCCCTGATCCTGTATCAGGTACCAGTTGACGATGCCGTCGGCGAAACGGTGTACTCCGCCGCCGATCTCCTGCGTCGAGGCTTGCGATCCGGCCACGATGCCTCCTAATATTGGATGTAGACCTTTTAGAGTAATACGCACCGTGAGCCTCCGGCGATCACCGCCGAGATCCCGGAGCCCCGCAAGAGCGAGGCTCCAGGGTATCTTCTACAGTCTCCTGAGAGACTCCAGTACCTGCGGGTCGAAGTCTTCCAGGGGGTGCTCGTCGCGCACCCGGTTTGGCCAGTCCATGTTCGCCAGGGCGCTCTTACCCAGGGCGGCGACGTCCGCTTCCTCCCGAACCGTGCTCTCCGCATCTCGCGGGTCGTGCAGGGAGCCGTTTGCGATGACGCTTACCCCGCCGCCGTATCTCCGGGCGAGCGCGGCGAGCGTCGGTCCATCGCCAAAGGCGGGCTCTGTTATCGTGGGCTCTGTAACGTGGATGTAGTCCAGACCGGCCTCCGAGAGCCTGCCGAACACTACTGCGGCGTCCGACTCGCCGCCGGCCCAGGCGTGGTCCGGATCGTTCACCTTGGCCTGCGAGACGCGCATCCCGACCGGGAAGTCTCTACCCACGGCCTGGCGCACGGCCTCCGCCACCTCGGCGCTCAGGCGCACCCGATTTTCGACCGGACCGCCGTACTCGTCGGTGCGCCGGTTGGTGTAATCGGTCAAGAACTGGTCCAGCAGATACCCGTTTGCCCCGTGAATCTCGACCCCGTCGAAGCCCGCCTCGCGAGCCCGCAAAGCTGCGGCCGTGAAGCTCCGTATCACTTCGCTTATACCTTCGTGGCCAAGCTCTTCCGGTAGATTGAAGTCGCCGCTTCCGCCGTACATCTCCATCTTCTTGCCCTTCGGTGGCACCGCGGAAGGCCCGATGGTCCCTTCCGTGAAACGGTTGCCTTGTACCAGCGCCCCGGCGTGCATTAGCTGGGCGAATATCTTCGCGCCCTGCTCGTGTACGGCTTCCGTAACACGCCTCCAGGACTCGACCTGCTCGTCGTTGGCGAGCCCTGGCTGGTTCCAGTAGCCCTGGCCGTGGGCCTCGTCCGGGTAGATGCCTTCGGTAATGATCAGACCGAATCCACCGCGCGCGAAGCTCTCGTAGTAGGCGACCATGTCCTCTGTCGCCAAGCCCTCGTGGGTGGCGCTAACCCGGGTCATGGGAGCCACCGCCAGACGATTCTCTAGCTCGACCTCCCCAATACTAACTCCGGAAAAAAGCCGCGAGTCACTGGTTATCCTGGTCTCCATTTCAAACCTTCCTGAATCAAATCTGCAGCGTACAGTCCAATACTGTATCAAATAAATTAATTAAAGTGCATGTAATACAGTAAAAAGGTTGACGTGAGGCTGCTCGTGGTTGCGCGGGTTAGAGCTTTGGGTCTATGCCGTAGCGGCGGGCGACGGCGTCCTGGACCTCCTGGACGGTGGAGAAGACCACCTTTAGCATGCTCTGCTGGGTGTTGGTGAGGCGTGAGGGGTTGATCTGGTTGGTTGGCTCCTCGCCGGCTTCTATGGCCGCGAGGTGGTGGATCATGCGCAGCTCGGCCAAATAGCGATATGCGTCTAGTGCGTCTTCCATCGTCTTCGAGAGCTGCGGGATGCCCTGCGCGGCGTTCTGGAGCCGCGACACGGTGTTTGCCGACTCCAGGTAGCCGAGCTGTATGGAGAGTATGCGGGCGGAGTCCACGAGCGGCCGCAGGCCGCGCCGCTTTACGTTGAAGGTGTGCCGGTACTCGCCGGAACGCTCCACGACGAAGCGCCGGAAAAAGGAGAGCGGGGGCCGGTTCGAGAGCGCCTCGCGGGCCAGGAAGGGCAGAAATCTCTGCTCCTCCGCCAGCGACCGGCGTATCGAGGCCTTTAGCTCTTCGGCCAACGAGAGGTCCCCGTAGAGCCCGCGCAGGTCGAAGAAGGTCGAGGCCTGCATTAGCTGCTGTTGCTCGGGGGAGACGATCCAGGTCCGGAAAGTCTCTTTCCACCCCGAGAGCGGCTGCCGCCACCTGGGGTTGCGGGACATGATGTCTCCCTTGCACAGGGCGAAGCCGCAGCTCGCCAGCGCCTCGTTCGTCCTCTCGGCGAGCCGCCGGAACCACTGCTCGGCTCTCTCGGCTTCTTCCTCGTCCGCCGGGTCGGCGTAGAGCAGGGCGTTGTCCTGGTCGGTGACGAGTCCCATCTCGCCCCGGCCCTCGCTGCCCAGGGAGAGCCACACCCAGGAGAGGCCGACCTTCTCCTGCGGATACTCCTCCGTCAGACTCTCCTCGACGAGGGCTATGGCGCGGCGCATCAGGCGGTCGTTCAGCTCGGTGTTTATAGAGATGAGGTCGGCGGGCTTTACCCCCTGACCGTCGAGGCCCATGAGGAGCTTGTCGGTCTCGGCCCTGAGCCCCGATAGCTCGGCGACGGAGCGGGCGCCGTCTATACGGTCGCTCATGAACGCAGGGCTGTGGCCCTGGGCGCGGCTTATGTCCTGGTCCGAGATCACACCCAGTATCCCCGATCCCGAAGCCTCTCCCGGACCGCCGGAGACGACGACGTGATTCGCCCGGTACCGGAGCATCTGCATGAGCGCCCGGAAGACCTGAGCATCAGCATCCATCAGGATCACCTGGCTGCTCATGACCTCTGCGACCGGAGTCTCCGGGGAGAGGGCCTCGGCCACCACGCGGCTGCGCAGGTCCGCGTCCGAGAGTATGCCCACGACCCGCCCGCCGTCCAGCACGACTACGGAGTTGGCGTCCGCCTCGCTTATCGCCCGGGCGGCCTCGCGGGCGGTGGCGTCCGGGGCGCAGATCACGGGTCCCTGGCTGACGAGATCCCGCAGCTGGGTCCCGAAGAGTAGCCGCGAGCCGGAGGCGCTGGCGGCGTCGAACGGGTCCTCGCCGTCCGGAGAGTAGCCCCGGATGTCCTTGTCGAAGAAGGAGGCGAACGGCTCGTGCTCCTCGTACAGCTCGTGGAAGCGGCCCGCCCGGAGCAGCAGGCCTACCGTCGGCTCCACGGCGCGGGCCTCGAAGGGCAGCTCGCCGCCTTTCATCAGGGCGTAGTTTCCGAACATCTCGCCCTCGCCGTACTCCTCGACCAGCCTGCCCGTGTGGGCGTCGGTGAGGCGCACGAAGCCACTCTCGATTATGTACAGGTAATCGTGCTCTGTAAGGCCCTGCTCCAGCACCACCTCTCCCGGCTCGTAGTAGCGCAGGTGGGTCTCGCCGAGCAGGCCGCGGCGTACGTCCTCTGGCAGCCGGTCGAAGGCCGGGGCCCGCTCCAGCAACTCCAGCATCCGCCTGCCAATCACGGAGTCTCTCATCTCGCCTCTACGCTGACTCCATCCTGAACCCATCCTAAATCCAAAAGGCCCCACCCCGACTCCCGCAATCCCGCAATCCCGTAGCCCCGAGAGGCTTTCGGGAGACCAAGCGAGGGCTACAGACCCTAGACGCCCTTGAGACCTTCCATGATCCTGTCGTAGACGCCCTGCCGCAGCTCCTGCAGGGCGGCCTCGGGATCGGTGCCCATCGTGGAGTGCCAGGCCTCGAAGGTCTCGTGGTCCTCGCGCTCCTGCTCCTCGGAGTCGTCGCCGAGAAACTCCCGGTCCTCCTCGGTGAAGATACCGGGCACGGCGTCCTCGTCTCCCATGAACTCCAGCTTGGCGCGGGCCATGATCCTGCGCGTAGCCGCCATCGCCTCTGCCTGATCCCGGCTGTTCCCCGGATCCATCCCGTCTGTCCCGCCCGATCCGCTCTCGATCATGCCCGGATTCTAACCCTGCTGCCGCCGCCGTGCTCCGGGGGCCGCCTCCCCACAGCAGGTCCCTCCGAATTCTTGAGGTTCTTGAAAGCATCACGCGTATCGTATACGCTCCATCCGTATTGGCCGCAATATAATGGCGGTCCAGGGGAAAAGGGACGCAAGAGGACAGGAGGAATACATGGCTCAAGCGCCGGAGACCGCTGCTCGCGGCAGGGGGCAAACACCCGCTGGCACGGTCAACGTGGTTGACCCGCACCCGCTGAACTGGCTGTACATTACCTGGAACACGATGGAGGAGCCGGTCCGCACCGACGAGCAGGGGCACATAGTCGGGGCGTGCATGGAAGACTCCTACTGGGAGGGCGACACGCTGGTGGTCGAGGTCCGCCAGGGGGTGCGCTTCCAGGACGGGGAGGCCCTCACCGCCCACAGCATCAAGCGGGCTTTTGACGAGGTACAGAAGTGGAAGGCCCCGCACCCGCCCGGGACGTATCTGAACTTCGACCCGGCGACCACCGTGGAGGTGCCGGACGACTACACGATACGCTTCAACTTCCCGGAGGCCGACGGGCTCGCGCTGGCAAAGTTCCGGGGCTTTCACATAGCTTCGAGCCGGTTCTGGGATGAGATCGGCTTCGGTTACCAGAAGATAGGCACCGGCGAAGGACACTGGTGAGCAATAGACGCTCCGGGCCCGTGGGGCTCGGGACCGTTTACCCTCACCGAGGGCTACTCGACCATCGAGAACACCATCGCCATGATGAGCGGTAACCCGTTCGTCTGTACCTGGCTTACGACAGATCTGCCGCGCAGCGACCGCGTCGTGCTGGAGGCGAACACTGACTACTGGGACCGCGAGCGCGGCCCGTGGCTGGAGAAGGTCGTGTACCGCAACGACATAGACCACGCCGACGCCCTTGAGAAGGTGTGCAGCACGGAGGGTGAGATCGACATCGTAAGCGAGGTCTCGCCGGCGGACGCGGAGAAGGTCGAGGACTCGGAGTACGCGCACCTGGTCTCCGTGGACGCCCTGCGCGTCGTGAGCGGCCTCATAAACCGGGACGCGGAACTCATGGACGACGTGAACGTCCGCAAGGCGCTCAACCTCGCCGCCGACAAGACCGGCCTCATAAGCGAGGTCTTCAAGGGCTACGCCCACCCGGTGGCCGGGATGGCCCCGCCGTACTCCGGCGGCGCGCCCGACGGGGTGGAGCCGTACCCGCACGACCCCGGGGAGGCGAAGCGGCTACTCTCGGAGGCCGGTTGGCCCCGGGACCGCGCCCTCAGGCTCGCGAGCACCTCGGACGTTACGCTCGTCGCGGAGCACCTCGCGGGCAGCTTCCGCGACGCCCTCGGGATAGAGGTCGAGATAATGCACATCCCGGACGCGGAGCTGCTCTCGGCGCAGCGGATGCTGGTGGAGAAGAACCTCCCGCTACCATTCGACGTGCTGGTCCACGCCTGGTTCGACCTCGCCGCGGGGTATCCTCCGGCCGTGATCCACCGCGAGTACTTCCACTCTCTGGGAGCCTTCCGGGCCGGGCCTCCCGTGCAGGAGTTCGAGGACCTTTTGGCGGCCTCGGTGAACGAGAAAGAGGCCCCGAAGCTCACACAGCTGGCGAAGCAGATAGACAAGCTCGTCATAGACGAGGCGCTGAACGTCTTTCTGTGCTGCCCGCAGGCGCTGGTGGCCGTGAACAACCACGTCAACTTTACCGGCCACGCCGCAACCCTGGAGCTGGCCGAGACCGACGTAGACGAAGCTCACTGGTCCCGCAAGTAGAAGCCGGGCGCCACAAGAGCCAAACGGAGGGGTAAAGCGAGAAGGGCCAGGGCCGTCTGCCCGGCTCTTCTCTGCTCCGCTGTCTTGGGGCGCGTCGTTCGTGGGCAAGATGGACGCATAAGGCTAGTAAAGCTAGCGTCGTAAAGGAGTGTAAGTGGAGCCAATAAAGTCCGTAACGCTCGCGGAGGCGCAGGAGATCGTCGCCGCCGCGGAAGAGAAAGCGCGTCAGATCGGCCAGCCGATGAACATCGCGGTGGCGGAGGTTGGCGGGCACCTCAAGTCCTTCGCCCGCCAGGAAGAGGCCTGGCTCGCCAGCGTGGACATCGCCGTGGACAAGGCCTTTACCGCCGCCGCCCTCGGCGTCTCGACCGGGGAGCTCGCCGACATGGCGCAGCCCGGCCAGCCCCTATTCGGGATAAACACCACCAACGGGGGCCGCATAGTGATCTTTGGCGGCGGGATACCGCTTACGCGCGACGGCAACGTGGTCGGCGCCGTCGGCGTCAGCGGTGGCACCGTGGATCAGGACACTGAGGTGGCAGAGGCCGGTGTTGCGGTCTTCGAGTAGCTAGAATTCACATATATTGCGGAGGCGCGGCGCCGGCCCCGGTCGGCGTCCGCGCATGTTTGTAAGTAGCGGCGTCCGAGGGATAGGAGCAGCGATGGAGATAAAGGCGGCGGTAGCATTCGAGGCGGAGAAGCCACTTAGCATAGAGACGGTGGAGCTAGAGGAGCCCAGAGGCGCCGAGGTCCTCGTAGAGATAAAGGCTACGGGGGTCT
>NZ_LEKH01000026.1 GCF_001029505.1 Rubrobacter aplysinae
GATGTACGCGGGCGTGACGAGAAGGGGGTCCCTAGCCGGCCAATTTTCGGGATCTCCGCAAAATTTCCGGCGGGCCAGTCGTGTAGTGGAGTCCCGAATCTTCTTGCGTCACCCCCTCCCCCGTACCTGGTAGCTAAAGCTACTAGTCATGGTGTTCCGATAACCTACTGTGCCGGTAGTCGTCTGCCGGCCTTCAGTGTCCTAACTCGTGTGTGGAAGGGGAGGATATGAGGATCGCAACTATGATTATCTCTCTGGTACTGATGTTCATCGTGGCTATTCAGTCTCTCGTGGTCATGGCGGGTAGCTCCATGCTGGAAGACCAGGCCACGTCTGACGCCGCTGCGATAGGGATACTCCTCGCGCTGCTCTTTCTGATCGGCGGTGCTTTCGTCCTCGGGCTCCCGCTGGTGGGGCTCATAGTCTTCACGCTGGCTGGGCTGCTTGGGATACTCGCGGGCAGCACGTCCAGCTTTACCGACCTCACCTACTGGGGGATCGTCGCGCTCGTACTCGCCACCCTCAGTTACTTCGGCATGAGAGAGAAGCGCAGGAAGAGAGCAGGGTCTCAGCAGCGCGTGACCTGAATTCTTCTCTTCATTTGAGTTTTCAGATATTCCTAACTCCTAGTAAGGTATAGGAGCCTTCATTCTTCCAGGGGGGATCTATGTACGGAATGCCGGATACAACTACCTCAAACGGTAGAAGAGTCTCGCTTCTACACCGCAGGTCTAATCTTCTGCTTGTCCTGGCGGCGGTCTCCGTGACCTTCATGCTGTTCTCGCCGCATATTATAGGTGCCCAGGAAAACGATCAGGAGGATGACGGGAGTTGTCCTGGAGCAACGGTCGTGGATACCTTTTCGGGGAATGGCAGTCAGACCACGCCTGTTTTCCAAACAACGGGTGAAAGCTTCAGGATTTCTTACGATGCTACAGCGGTGGATTCAGGCAGCTCAGTCTTGACTGTTCTTGTTAACGGAGAGGGCTCTCCAATAAGCGCAGTATCCCAACAAGGCGCGGGATCGGGAGAAAGCTTCGTTAATGAAGGAGCAGGCTCCTACAGCTTAGACATAAACTCTATCGGACTGCAATATGACATAACTGTCGAAGATTGCACCGGCGGTGCGGGTGGCGATCAAGCATCAGTCGATCCCCCGGGAAATATAGGCCAAGTGCCTTCCGAGGATCAGTACGAAGATACGGACAGGCAGGACCAGACACAGCAGACACCTAATACTGGCGGTCCCCCACTCTCGGTCATCGCGGTTGGGCTTCTCTGGAGTGGTGTGTTTGGCTTGATTCTGACTCGCAAGTTCGTCCGTCAGTAGGGAGCCCCCGGCGTTGGAGTCGTGGAGAGCAATCTACCCGGCGATTTTGGAAGGATGGGGCCGTGGAGCCCAGCAGGACAGTAGAAGTATCGAACGAGGAGATAGACTGGCTCAAGCTCTGCGACTCGCTAGAGGAGCTTGCCTGGCGAAAGCGCGAGGAGGGGCGGAGTAGGGCGCCGGAGGGCGAGGAGTTCGAGAAGCTCATGGCCGAGCGGATCAGGGCGGCTGTACACGAGGCCCAGCGTGAAGACACGCCTGAGTGACTCTAGGGTAGGCTGCTCTCTCTCCTATAGAGGGTACTACCTCTGTCTCCGGCAGAGCCTTACGCTGCCGCTCGGCTCTTACGGCAGGCTAAGCGTCTTGTGACGCTGCCTGCTTTTCCGCATGTGAATGCGGAAAAGTCCCTATAGCCCCCGGCGGTAGCGTTATCAAGAATCCCGCATTCCCCTTATGTATGGAGCGGAGAGGCCATAGCAGTACGTATGTGGCTGTGCCCTTCTTGCTAGCTAGGCGCGCTGTCGCTTTCGAGTTCGCTTCTTGCTCCGCTTCCGGTCTCCTGCCTGAGCAAGCGCAGAACCGGAGACACGCTTAGTGTTCTTCGAGGAGCTTTTACTGCGCAGTAAGCGAGATGCCAGCCTAGCTATCCGCGAACTGGTTTTCTTCCCGCGAGCCATGTGCGTAACGACCTTTCTGCCCATATTGCGGGCTACGAAGTTTCGTAATGTACTTTACTCTGTGACATTGAATTTGACAGATACCCTGACAAAATAGTTGACACTGGTTCGCAGCTACTGCACAGTACCGCCACGGCGCTAACTGCCATCGACCAACACGGAAAGGAGGTAGGCGATGTCCCTAGTAGAGAGAAATGTCTCTGCTGAACTGGCACACAACCAAGCCACGAAGCTGGGTATGGCTGATGTAGTCGATTATCTGGCTGACGTGCTGGGCCGGAGGCTGGTCGCCTATATTGGTGGTGTGAGTAATACTCGAACGGTTGCGCGTTGGGCTAGCGGCGAGAATACGGTGCGGGGCGATGAAGCCATAGCCAACCTCAGAGAGGCTTACGAGGCCGCATACCTCATAACCAGGCGCGACTCACCGGAGGTGGCGAAGGCTTGGTTTGTGGGACTTAACCCACAGCTAGGAGATTTGTCTCCTGCAGAAGCCTTGAGGGAAGGCTCCCGTAAGGAAGTGAAATCAGCCGTACGTGCTTTCATAGCCGGTGGCTGATCGAATACATGCTGTGGGCCCGCCAGCTGGCGGTCTAGTCTACCGGGTGGCGAGAGAGCCTGTTTTCTCGCCACCCCCTTGGATGGCAGCAAAAGAAGATGGCACGTTCGGAAATCGCTTTGATGATCCGGGACAGGCCCACGAGGTGCCACAGGAAGAACGCTTCAGGGTTATCTACTGTGCCAGTGATAAAGCGGGAGCTTTTGGAGAAACACTCTCCAGGTTTCGAAAGAGCCCCTCCCTAATCGCCGCGTTGAAAGACATAGAGGACGAAGAGGAGAGTGAGCCAGAGGAGGATCTACAGGGTGGGGTCGTACCCATTGATTGGAGGCTGGAGCGTTCTATAGGCTCGGCAACACTTGGTGAGCAATCCTTTGCCGACGTTTTCCACCCAGAATCACTAGACACGCTCAGATCCGAGCTAGCACCTTTACTCCAAGACTTCGGCCTTGAGGAGCTAGATCTAAGCACCATAACCTCTAGCCATAGACGCATTACGCAGGAAGCCTCCAAGTACATCCACGATTTAGGAGGATCTGAGCAGCGTTTTGCGGGCATACGATATCTGTCTAGGCTCAACCCAGAATGGGAGCTTTGGGCACTGTTCGATGACAGAGCATCTCTTGAGGAAGCAGAGTTTTACGAACCAGTGAAGGACGACGATCCTAGCCTGCAAGAGGTAGCTGAGCTATTCGAGTTGGATATAAGGTAACCAATACCCTGACTCATAGTAGGCCCGCGTTACTCGTCTGAAAATCATTTCTCGCTAGGAATTTCGAGGCGTTCAGCAACGGCTGTGCCGGTGGTTTTGCAGGGATAACGGCCGAGCTCTTGTCTCGTTGTTGCTAGGTGATGCGAGCGAAGCGTCGCTTGATACACGCTGGAGCTCTCAGGTAGCGTGGGGGTTGTAACACTCACGCTTTCTATCCCCCGTAGGCAAATCCCTTTACCGCTTCTAGGGAACAACGCCAGACAGCATGTTTTCTCTCAATACCGCCAGAGAATACAGTGGCTTCTTTTAGATGCACATGTCGCTTCGCTGATTCGAGGTCGTAGTTAGAAATAGCTGTTTGCAAGAGTCGTCCAGGCACATTAAATAGCTCTGCTAGCTCATCGCTGCTCATCGCTCGGGCGTTCTGATATCCAGCTGCTTCCGCGCTCTCAACTGCATTGCTACGTCGGGTTGGATCTTCCAGAAACCTAGCGGCTGCTTCTTCAAATTGACTAAGCGTAATGCGCAGAAACTCAGTCTCGCTAATCATCTCTCCGGCGACAAAGAAGCCTTCACAGTACAGGGAAACTTCAAGAGGCAGTGCTTCATTGCCGTCTTCTATCTCGCTAACCATTGCCGCAACAAGTTCATCTCCCACAGTTTTCTCCTTGGAGGCTATGATTTACGAAACAACCTCCTCCACCACGGTACACGCTCCTGCTCTCCGACGCTCTGAGGCTCTGTACGTTTCTCCGAGGCCTCTCCCCTATCAGCACCCTCGGAGGCGCTCTCCGCGACACTCTCGGCCTCCTGTGTGCTCTGTGGCGGGGCTTCGAGCTCCGGGATGCGCTCGGTAAGAGCGGCGATAATGTGGTCCGCCCGCCGGCGGGCCTCTCTCTCCGCTTCAAGCTGGCCGCGGAGGTACTCCACCTGGTCCTGCAGGACGTCCACGAGCGGCGACGCCTCCGACGCCTCCGACTGGTCGTCGTCCGATCTCTGACTGGTCGTTGACTGGTCACGACCGGGCGGCGTCTGGTCGCCTTCGAGGAGGACGTAAACGGTGCCGCCGCGCCGCTCATGGCGCACTGTGCCGCGCTTTACCCGCCCCCGGACGGCCTCCACGCTGATACCGCGGGCCTCCGCAGCCTCGTTGACCGTTACCCACCGACCCGCCGGTGACTGGTCGGGTCCGGTCGGGTCCGGTCGCTGTGAGTGATCTTCCCCCATGCGAGGGCATCATACCCTTACTGGGAACCTCCACGCTGGATATGAGGCCTCGCGTGACTGGCTACATACTCGGATACGCTTTCCGGGTCGAGCAGAAGTCCCGCACGGGTCTTCACCCCGTGCAACTCTCCGGCCTCAAAGAGCTTGTGTACCCACTGGCGGCTACAACCGAGCTCGCCGGCCGTGTCCGTCACGGAGGGCCATTTCTCAAGCTCTGTGAGCTTCACCGACCTCCTCGCCATGCTCCTCCTCTCGGACGTGGGCCGGGGAAAGATCCCCGGCCCGGCCAGGTCCTCCGCTACTACAGGGCACCGTGCCGGTGAGCGCAGCGCCGGCACAGTAGATCGTCGGTGAAGAAGACCGCATGGTCTTCTCCGACCTCTACAAGCTCTCGCTTCAAGCGATGCTCTCCGCAACTCGCACACTCCCCGGCCTTCGAGCGCCATATCAGGGCCGCCGCAGTGTGCTTGCAGACCTCACACTCAGGTGGGCTATCCGGGCAGCTACAACGGCCCGTGCGGGCATCCACCGTGTAGGTTGCGGGGCCGGTGCAACCCGGCACCGAGTACGTCCAGGGCCGGAGTCGGATAATCTCGTGGCCGCGCTCGTGAAAGAGCCGGACACCGCGGCCGGTGCGAGTGGTGCGGGTTGCCGCCGTAGCGGTAGACTGCGTGGTGCTCACAGGGCCTCCTTAAGGCTGTGGGCCAGGCCCCGGGGTGTTAGCGCACCGCCGGGGCCGTTCTTTATGTCTACCCATATATTACCTATCTAGGTTACACTTGTCAAGTAAACAGATGCCTCAGATGCTTTGCCTTGGACCTCGTGAAACGACTGTCAGTTGTGAGGCGCAATAAGACCCGGTACAATAGCCTAGACAAACAGGAGGTCGAGCGTGCCGTTTCAGAAGTTCAGAAGAGCGTACGCAACAGGCGAACACTATCCACTCGTGAGCGTTCACGCTAGGGGGCTCTTCGGGTTCAATACCGCAGGTTTTGAGGCTATGGGAGAGCCAGAATACGTCGAGCTTCTCTACGATGACCAACGAAAAATCATCGGCATACAACCGGCTGAGGTGGATTCGGTAGACGCTTACAGACTACGCAAGCACACTAGCCATAGTTACCAAGTCGCGGCAAAAGCATTTCTGGCCTTCTACGAGCTCCCCGAGTCGATCATGGGCAAACGCTTCTCGGCATCAATGAACGATGGGATTCTTGAAGTGGACATTTCCGAAGAGGTGAGCAAGTGAGATAAACAAGAGAAAGAGAGAAGGGGCCTCGGCTCACACCCCGAAGCCCCTTCGAAACTAAGAGTCCGCTGGTGCCTGGAACTCCGCAAGGTCATTCTACATGGCCTCCATCCAGGCGACCACTCGGGCGCCTACACAGACAG
Source organism: Rubrobacter aplysinae (assembly GCF_001029505.1). Classification (NCBI taxonomy): domain Bacteria; kingdom Bacillati; phylum Actinomycetota; class Rubrobacteria; order Rubrobacterales; family Rubrobacteraceae; genus Rubrobacter; species Rubrobacter aplysinae. Next base: position 5,895 of record NZ_LEKH01000026.1, read on the forward strand.
CCGTGGTAGCGGCAAATCTTCAGAAACCTGGGAGCGCAGATTGTCCATTCTGATTTATCTCCAGAGCCGAGAAGAAGTAGAAAGATATGAACGGGCGTTTCTCGGACACACCAGATCCACTCGACTGACTTCAGAAGAATGGGGCGTGGAGCTGCATAAGGGTGGCGCTCTGACCCTACTAGCGAAGCGGCCCACCGAAGGTGCTGGGAACTTGAGTAAAGAGCGCTTGGGCAGGGTGGCCAATGCAGGTTAAAGGCCCTGAGAACTCCATCAGAGCCGCAGCACGGTACGTAGGGGACGGGTACTGCGTGGTGCCTGTGCCCTCTGGAGAAAAGAATCCCGGGCGCCCCGGTTGGCAGAGTCTCAGGATCTCCGAGGAGGAGGTCCCGTCCTACTTCAACAACGGTCAGAATATAGGCGTCCACACCGGTGAGCCTTCGGGTTGGTTGGTGGACGTGGATCTCGACACCCCGGAGGCCAGGGAGATCGCGGGCCGCTTCCTACCCGAAACACTCACTAGCGGCCGGCCAAGTTCGCCTGATTCTCACTGGTGGTATTACGCTGAGGGCGCGGAGTACCGAACCTTCAGCGACCTAGCTCCCAACGGAGAGGTCCTCCTCGAACTCCGCTCCAACGGTCACCATACCCTCGTATATCCGAGCGTCCATCCGAGCGGGGAGAAGATCACCTGGTCCGAGAGCGGCCTTGAAACTCACAGCATGGACGCCGGGAAGCTCGCGGAGGCCTGCAGGAAGCTCGCCGCCGCTTCCCTGATAGCCCGGCACCTGCCAGAGCTCAAGGACAAGCGCACGAACGCCGGCGGCGGCCGCCACAACCTAGCCCTCGCCCTGGCTGGGTTCCTGCTACGCCGAGGCCTCTCCGAGGAGGCCGTGCTAGCCATTCTGCTAGCTGGGTGGGACGCACGTGGGTTCGATGGAGACCAGATAGCCCAGCGGGAGGCTCACAGGGACCTCGAAGGTCTCGTGAGGGATACAGCCCGCCGGGTCCGGGACGGGGAAGATGCGACCGGAGGGCGAAGGCTAGAGGAGCTGGTGCCCGGGCTCCCCCGCAAGTTGGCCGACTTCTTCGGTTGGAAGGGCCCCCTACAGGATGAGGCCGCAGAAACCTACATGCGCACCGACCTCGGCAACGCCAAGAGGTTCGTGGATGCCTATAGCGCGGACGTGCGATGGTGTACCGAGGCTAACAGGTGGATGTTCTGGGACGGTACACGGTGGTGCTGGGACGAGGGCTCACACGCTACTCACAGGCTCGCTCACAAGTCTGTGAGGAGCATCTTCGAGGAGGCAAAGAACGCTGCGGATAACCAGGAGGCGAAGGCGATCTCCGCCCACGCCGTGGCCTCGCAGGCGGCGTCCAGGATAGAGGCGCTGCTCTCCCAGGCGAAGGCCTACATGAACATCTCGGTGGACGATCTTGACCGGGATGTGTGGCTCGTGAACGCCCGCAACGGAACGCTCGACCTCCGTACCGGCGAGCTCGGCGACCACGACCGGGAGGACCTAATAACCAAGTGCGTCCCCTTCGACTACGACCCGGAGGCCTCAGTGCCACGCTTCGAGAAGTTTCTAAGACAAGTCTTACCGGACCCGGAGGTTAGGGCCTTCGTCCAGCGTTACGCTGGCTACTCCCTCACGGGTTCTACAGCCGAGCGTGTCCTGGCCTTCCTCCACGGCGGCGGTAAGAACGGCAAGTCTACGCTCGTGGAAGCTCTCAGAGAAGCAGCCGGCGAGTACGCCCAGAACACCACGGTGGAGACCATCCTCTCCTCGCGCGGGGGCTCGCAGATTCCGAACGACGTGGCGGCTCTCAAGGGCGCGCGCCTGGTCTCCGCGGCCGAGCCGGAGAAGAACCGCCGCATGGCCGAGTCGAAGGTAAAGAACCTGACCGGCTCGGATACCGTGACGGCTCGGTTCATGCGGGGGGAGTTCTTCGACTTCAAGCCCGAGTTCAAGCTCTGGATCTCGATGAACCACAAGCCGATAATCGTTGGGACCGACGACGCTATTTGGGACCGGATCCGGCTCGTCCCCTTCAACCAGCGCTTCGCTGATAACCCCGACACCGGGCTCCCCGCAAAGCTCGCCGAGGAGCGGGCGGGGATCTTCGCCTGGATGGTGCGAGGGGCGCTGGACTGGTACGAGAACGGGCTCGGATGCCCGGAGGCCGTAGCCGCGGCCACGAAGGAGTACCGCGAGGAGATGGACACCCTCGGAGACTTCCTTGAGGCCCGGTGCGTGGTGGAGCCGAACGCCACCGCGCCGGCGGCTGCTCTCTACAAGCAGTACGAGCTCTGGTGCGCCGACGCCGGCGAGCACCCGGATACGCAGAGGGCCTTCGGGCTCCGGCTCTCCGAGCGCGGTTTTGAGAGTTTCAAGTTCACTAGCGGCCCGAATAAGGATCGCAAGGGATGGCGCGGAGTGGGTATCAGAGCGGACGATTCAGACCCCGAGAGCGGACCTTCTAGCTCCCAGAGCACAGGAAATCGCGCCGATGCGGGCTTCAAAACTCCGCTGAAAGCTGATAGAGCGGATGATCGTCCGCTCTCCGAAAGCTACGGTTTTGCAGGAGAAACGTCTGGGTTAGCGGATAAAGAGGATGATAGCGGACAAGAAAGCGGCATTAAAAGCTTAAACTACCTTCATGAGGCAGTTATGCCAAAAACCTATCCGCAATCATCCGCTTCGTCCGCTCCGGCCTACTCCAACGCAACGCAGGAGGATGTCGCCCTCTCCCCCGAGGGGCTGAAGAACCGCTGTGAGGACGGCGAGGCCTCTCCCTTAGCCCAGCTCTTCGCCAAACCGCCAGAGTGGCTCAAGAACCAGACGGCCATCTACCGCCGCAACCCCACAGAGCGGATGCTGAACCCGCTGTGCGCGGCTATAGCACACGAGATCGGTGCCAACCCCGAACAGATACGGTCCGAAGTAGAGCGTGAACTTGAGAGGCTGGAGTGATTTGCCGTGGTCGTACTTACTTGGCTTGTTCTCTGGTGGTTCTACTCCTTGAAGACTTCACAGAGAGCCATTAGCGACTCACGCCGCGTGAACCACGAAAGGAGATGCAATAGTGAATCCGTACGAGTTACGCCGCCGCCGGGAGGCCATGCTAAAGAGCCTGGAGGGTACTCCAGCGGATACCCCGCTGGACCGAGCCAGGCTCTCCGGGATGACTCCTGGACAGCAGTTCAACGCCGCCACGCTCATCGGAGCCGGTATCGCCAGAACCGTCGCCGAGGCGCAGAGGATCGCCGAGAGCTATCCCGACTGGCCCAATAAGTTCCGGTAAACACCCATTCTGAAGAGGGGTATAAGATGGTCTCAGGACATCCTAAGCGCAGTCCTCCCACAGTCTCTACGGCTGGTAGGGAAAGTGTAAGAGGCATATCTACGGTGGATTATCCGTGCTCCAGGGTAGCTTTCTCTTGTGATCCTCCGATGTACGCGGGCGTGACGAGAAGGGGGTCCCTAGCCGGCCAATTTTCGGGATCTCCGCAAAATTTCCGGCGGGCCAGTCGTGTAGTGGAGTCCCGAATCTTCTTGCGTCACCCCCTCCCCCGTACC
>NZ_LEKH01000027.1 GCF_001029505.1 Rubrobacter aplysinae
GAACCTCTCCGCCTCCGCCAGTAGCCCCCGCCCCTCCGCGTAGACCCGCTGACCCTCCCTGGTAGGCTTCACCCCGCCGCGTGAACGCTCCAGCAGCCTCGCGCCGCACCAGCTCTCGAACGCGCGCACCTGCTTGCTGACGGCGGGCTGGCTGATCCTCAACCGCTCGGCCGCCGCCGTAAACGAGCGCGACTCCACCGCGGCACAGAACACCTCTAGCAGCCTCAGATCCACCACCACGCCGCAATTCTACACAAGTGGATCAAGTAGATTCCAGATGGTTATGGGAAGGATAATCAAAATGCTCTAAATAAAGGAGTAAATCGGGTTTATCTTCCGCTTTATGGTTATAAAAAGAGATGAAAAAACGGGTGCCGGGAAGAAGCTGTACGATATATTGCCAGGGCTCACGCTGGCCGGGCTCGTGGCCGTCGGGGCCTATGGCCTCGGGGCGCTGGTGCCGAGCTTGAGCAGTCTGGTGTGGGCTCTCATCCTCGGGGCCGTGGTGGCGACGGCGGTTACCCTGCCGGGGGGCGCGCACCGGGGCGTGGATTTCGCGGCGAAGCCTGTTTTGAAGCTCGGGGTGGTCTTGCTGGGGTTCCAGATCAGCGTCTCCGACGCCATCGCGCTCGGGCCGAAGGTGCTCCTGGTGGTGCTGGTGACGCTCCCCGTTACCTTCGGGGCGGCGTTGTTCGTCGGGCGCCGGCTCGGGCTATCCACGAAGCTCTCGCTGCTGGTCGGCACCGGGAGTGCGATCTGCGGGGCGTCGGCGATTGCGGCGATGGACAGCGTCGCCGACGCGGAAGAGGAGGACGTGGGCTTTGCCGTGGCCACGGTAACCCTGTTTGGCACGGTGGCGGTATTCGCGATCCCGGCGCTCGCCGGCGGGGTGATCGGGATACCCTCCGGCGTGGCCGCGGTTTGGGCCGGGGCCAGCGTACATGAGGTCGGGCAGGTAGTGGCCGCCGCCTCCCCTCTGGGTAACGGCGCCCTGGAGACGGCCACGCTCGTAAAGCTGACCCGGGTCGCGCTGCTGGCTCCGAGCGTGCTCGTGGTCGGGCTGCTGATGCGAGCCGGAGGAGGCGGCGGTGGGGGTGGGAGCGGTTTCCCGGTCCCGCTGTTCGTCCTGGGCTTCCTCGGCGCGCTCGCGGTACGTTCCGCCGGGGTGCTGCCGCAGACGGTTATAGACGGCATCCTGTCCGTCGACACCGCGCTCCTGACGGTCGCGCTCGGCGGGCTCGGGCTGAACCTCAGCGTCAGGAGCATGGCCCGGCTCGGCTGGCGGCCGCTGGCGCTGGGCCTGCTCGTCTCCGTGGTGGTCGCGGCGGTAAGCCTCGCCATGATCCTGGGCCTCGGCGTCTAGGGAGGTCTAGTGAGGGGCCGGCCATATCAGCCGGTACGTCGAAATGTAGAGGAAAGGTAGAGAAAGGTCGCGATGATGCACAAGAGGACGCACAGGAGAGACAATGTGGCTCTTACTGGGACGGGCTCCGCATTCAAGTATCTGGCCGGAGCCTGTGCGGTGGCCGGGGTCCTCGTAGCGGCCACCGGAGCCTTGAGAGCCGGGGCTCTGGTCTTTGCCTCGACGGTAGCCCTGTTCGGGGCAGGGAGGCTTCTGCGGGGCGCGGGGGACCGCGCGGTGGATCTCGTCCTCCTCTTTGTAGGCATAATCTCCATGATCGGAGTCCTCGGGCACCTCCTCACGGGCCTGTAGACGCTTTAACGCATGCTGTAACGCACTCAGTGTCGGATGTTGGCTTCTACAGAAACGTGGCTTTCGTGCTCCTCCGGTATCCGAGCCCCGGCGCGGCGAGATCCGAACGACCGGATGAACACCCTCACCTTCTTACCGCCCGGTGCTGTTCCCGCCGCCGGTGAGCCACGGCTCTTGGGGACCGTCTCCCCGCTCCCGGGCATTATTCGGGACCCTGTCCCGACCTCGTGGCCTGAGCCGGAGGTGCGCACTTTCCGCTCGACTCTGGAGCGAGCCCGGTCTGCGAGGTCGCGATGATCCCGACCGGAGCGCCCGGTCTCGGTAGTCTGCCGGAAGTCCCCACGCCCCGCAGGAAGGCAGCCGGAGCCGGTGCCCCGCTGATGCAGAGCAAGCAGAGCAACTTGGAGCTTTGGAGATCCCGGGCCGCGGACCATACCCACACATTGACGGGCGGGCCGGGCGGGAATAGGGTTGATCCATGAGTTCCTCCGAAAAAAGCGGGGAAAAGGCCCCGGAGCAAACCCGCCGGGAGGCTGAGGTAAGGGAGCACCTGGCGAACGAGCGGACCCTGCTCGCCTGGGTCAGGACGGGGATAGGGCTAATATCCATCGGGTTCGTCATAGAGCGTGCCGGGGTGCTGGCCGCCGCGAGCCCGGTGGAAGGCGTCTCGGTCGCCGTCTCGACGGTCTTCGGCTTTGCTCTGGCCATGCTCGGCTGCCTGACGCTGATGCTCGGCGTCTTCCAGTTTCTGCGCAACCGGAAGAGGATCATCTCCAACACCTTCACCCCGGACGTGCTCGGTTACATCCTGGTCGTGGCCGGGAGTCTCGCCCTCGCCGGGAGCTTCATGGTCTTCGTCCTCCTGCGCTAGCCACATTAGCGAGACGTCCCCGGAGCCGTGCGGATTCCGGTAACGCCGAGTTGATCCGACCCCGGCCCGGCCTCCGTATCCGGTTTAGATTCGATATAACTCCAACATAGACCCGGACGACTGGCGGAAGTCGGTAGAGAAGTCTGTGAAAGGGATCAGGGCAAGGACACCTCGCCGGGCGATAATATCTGGAAACCTGAGAGCAACACCAGGTTCTACAGCACCGGAGGAAGAAGGAAGTTTTGGGTAACAGGTTTATGACGGCACTCGCGGGCATCGCGGGTGGGGCCGTGGCTTTCGGCGCGGCGGAGCTGGTACACGGGGTGTATCCGCTGGTCCCCTCCCTGCCCGTGGCGGTGTCGCAGAGGGTTATAGAGCTTACGCCGGGCAGCCTCGCCACCGAGGCTATCGGGACTTTGGGTAAGGCGGCCACCCCGGTCCTGGTGGTAACCGTGATACTGGTCGCGCTGGCGCTGTCCGGCGCGCTGGCCGTACTCTCCCGCCGCTCGGCGCCGCTCGCCCTGGTGGGGGTCGGTCTGGTGGGGGTCGTCGCCATGCTGGCGGCGCTATCGGAGCCCTCCATCTCGGTTCCGGTAACGCTCGTAACCATAGCCGGGGCCCTGATCGCGGGCTCCACCATCGCCGGAACGCTCCTGGATCGCGCCGAGCCGGACGCCGGGCAAGAGTCGGTGGCCCAAGACAGCGGTATGGAAGGCGTGAGACGCCGGGACTCCGGCCCCGACCGGGAGACCTCCGTCGGACGCCGGGGGTTCCTCGCCCTCTCCGGAGGGACCGCGGCCCTTGGTCTAGCCGCGGTCGGCGCGGGCCGTCTGCTATCCAGCGGTTCCGGGGGCTCGGCCGGCTCCGCTAGCTCCGCTGGCTCCGCGAGCCTCTCCGGGGCCTCGGGCGGCTCTACCACGGGCGGAGCGGCCTCTCTGGACCGGCTGCCCCCGCCGCCCGACAGCGCCTCCATAGAGGTGCCCGGGATGCCGAAGCTCATCACCCCGGCGGACGACTTCTATCTCATAGATACCGCGATCTCCTCGCCCCGCATAGACCGTGACCGCTGGACCCTGAACGTCGGCGGCGACGAGGTCGCCAACCCCATAGAGCTCTCCTACGCCGACCTGACCTCTTCCTTCCAGCAGATTGAAGCCGACATAACCATGTCCTGCGTCTCCAACGAGGTCGGCGGCGGGCTGGTATCCCACGGCCGCTGGACCGGGGTCCGGCTCTCGGACGTTCTCGAGGAGGCCGGTATCCGGCCGGGTGAGATCGGCAAGGCCTCGGAGCAGCTTATAGGCCGCAGCGTGGACGGCTGGGAGGCCGGGTTCAAGACAAACGTCGCCTTCGACGGCCGCGAGGCGCTCGTCGCCTTCGGACTAAATGAAGAAGAGCTACCCGCAAAGCACGGCTACCCGGTCAGGCTCGTCGTGCCGGGTCTGTACGGCTACGTCTCGGCCACCAAGTGGCTCTCCGAGATAGAGCTAAAGCCCTGGGACTACGACGTGTACTGGATCAAACGCGGCTGGTCCAAGAAGGGCCCGGTAAAGACCCAGTCCCGCATAGACACGGTATCCAAGGACGACGAGCTGGAGGCCGGAACGATCCCGATAGGCGGCGTAGCCTGGGCCCCGACCCGGGGCATCCGGCGCGTCGAGGTCTCCACCGACGGCGGCGAGAGCTGGTCCGACGCCCGGCTCGCCACCCAGCTAGACGTGGACGCCTGGCGGCAGTACGTGTACGAGTGGGACGCGAAGCCGGGAGAGCACACCATAAAGGTCCGCGCCACCGACGGCGAGGGCGAGACCCAGACCGAAGACGAGGCGGCCCCGATACCCTCCGGCGCGACCGGCTACGATACGGTCAAGGTGACCGTGGTGTAGCGCCGCTCTGAAAGCAGCCTGGAGAAACGCTACCGTGCGGAAAAATTTCGGGCTTTTCCTGCGCCTTGCGGCGTCTTACGGTGTCTCACGGCGCTTTGCGGGTGGTGTAACCGCACTGTTTCTCCAACGTTACAAAATCGTAACGTCACGGAAAGCCCAACGTAACAACCACGGGGTATATTACTAATCAACCGGAGGCCGACCGGGGAACGTTCTTCCCCCCTCCAGATTCCACGGTCGGACCGGGACTTTTATAGCGGGGCCGGCTGTGGGACGTTATTCCCCCCTCCAGATTCCACTGGCCGGCTCCGCTCCTTTTTGTCTCTTTTTACTCCTCTGCTGTTTCGCGCTGATTTCGCGCTGACCTTCCCGGAGCCGGGACCGACCACCACGCCGGGGGTACAATGCGGGGCGTGGATGTAGACCGGATGCACGAGCTGGACGTTTCGCCCGCGGAAGCGCGGCGCCTGCAGGATGAGCTCGCCCCGAAAGTGGATCAGGGGCCGGCGCTGGATCTCGACCGGGTACGCTACGTGGCCGGGGCCGACGTCTCCACGCAGGGTGAGATGGGGTACGCCGCCGTAGTCGTGTTGAGCTTCCCCGACCTCTCCGTGGTCGAGGTGCAGGGGGCGGAGGGCGAGCTGTCGTTTCCTTACGTGTCGGGGCTGCTGGCCTTCCGGGAGATCCCCCCGGTCGTGCAAGCCCTGCGCAAGGTGCGGACGCCGGTGGACGCCGTGATCTTCGACTCCCAGGGGATAGCACACCCGCGGCGGATGGGCCTCGCCTCCCACCTGGGGCTCTTTCTGGACGTGCCGAGCGTAGGCTGCGCCAAGACCCGGCTGTGCGGCGTACACGACGAGCCCGCGGTGGAGAAGGGTAGCGGGGAGGACCTCGTACACCGCGGCGAGGTGGTCGGGCGTGTCCTGCGCACCCGCACCAACGTGTCCCCCGTCTACGTCTCCGTCGGGGACCGTATAGACCTCCAGAGCGCCGCCGCGCTCACCCTGGCATGTTGCCCGCGTTACCGGCTGCCGGAGCCCACGAGACAGGCCCACCTGGCCTCGAACCGGCTGCGTAAAGGAGAGGCTCTCTAGCCCGTTGGCGTCACACGCCGCCGGGTGTCCCGGCTGTCCTCCCGGATACACTATACTGACGCAAGAGGCTCACGAATCGGAGGGTTGCGCATGATGCCCGGAGAGGCTGGTCTGGCGTGAATGCTTTCTTTATCGTCTTGCTGGTGTTGTTGGTCGTGCTGGCCATTCTCTTCGCCGCGGGAGCCGCCTACGTTACCCGGTTCGAGAAGCGCGACCGCGAGGAGTTCGCGAATCAGGCCCGCAGCCGCTCCGCCCAGCGCGCGGGAGGCCGGGGCGACGGCCGGGAGTTCTACAAGAGCCTGGGCCTGGGCACCGGAGAGCAGGTCAAGATCCGGCTCTTCACCCTCCAGGAGTACCGGGACGAGCTCGGCGGGGATGCCGGAGTCGGGAGCGACGAGAGGATCATCGGGGCGCTAAAGGCTTACCGGCAGCTCGACGAGGAATGGTACGAGACCCCGCCCGAGAAGGCCGCGGGGCCCCTGGATCTCCGGGAGGGCGAGTATCGGCTGGACGAGGAGCGGCACGCTCTGCTGCTAAAGAGGCTGCCCCCCGGTGTACCGCCCTCCGCCAGGGAGATGTTCGAGTAGATGTCCGGGTAATAGCTCAGGCCGTCTTTCGGTTCAGGCGCTTCTCGAGCACGTTGGTGGAGTAGATCAGGGGCAGGCAGATCGCCAGGTAGATCAGGGCTATCGCCGTCAGCGAGGAGGAGTTGAAGGTCTGGGCCTGGATGTCCTGGGCCGCCCGCAGTAGCTCCACGAGCCCGATCACAGAGACCAGCGAGGTGTCCTTTACGAGCATCACGAACTCGTTGGTGAGCGGCGGTATCACGCGGCGGAACGCCTGGGGCACCACGACGTAGCGCATCGCCTGGGTGTAGGAGAGCCCGGAGGCCCGCGCCGCCTCCATCTGGCCCCGGTCTATGCTCTGGATGCCGGCGCGGAAGATCTCCGCCACGTACGCGGCGCTATTCAATGAGAGCGCCGCAAGACCCGCGAAGAACAGGCTCTCCCACCGCAGCCCGATGTTGGGCGTCGAGAAGTAGATGATCGTGATCTGCACTAGTAAGGGCGTGCCCCGGAACACGTCTACGTACACCGTGGCCGGGAAGCGCAGTATGCGCGAGCGTGAGATCTTGAGCAGCGCCAGCACGAGCCCCAGGAAGACGCCGAACACCTCCGCGAGCAGCGCGAGCGCGATGGCGACCCCGGCGGCCTGCAAGAGCGTCTGCCACTCCGAGAGGATCAGGCCGACGTCGAAGTACGAGCTCACGAAGTTGCCCGGGTTGAAGTCCTCCGGGTTGAACGTTACCGGCGGCCACTGTAGCTGCGCGAGGGGCGATAGACCCGGGAGGTGGGGGAGGCTCATGCTGACTCTCTAACTAGTCTGGTTAATCTGGTTCGTCCGGGTCTCAAGAGTTGGAGAACTAAAGGTCTCTACGGTATCTGCTCGGGCTCCTGACCGAACCACTTCTCGTAGATCTCGGCGTACGTGCCGTCCTCCTTGATCTCGGCCAGAGCCTCGTTCATGGGCTGCACGAGCTCGCTATCCTGGGGGAAGGCGATGCCGTACTGCTCGCCGGTCGGGATGTTCTCCACGATCTCAAGACCCTCGCTCTGCTCCACCCGGTCCTGGGAGACGGGAAAATCGTTTATGACGGCGTCTATCTGGCCGTTCTCCAGCGCGTTGAAGGCGTCCGTGACCGTGTTGAAGGTCCGCACGTTGCCGACGCCGCTCTCCTCCTCGAGCTCCTGGGCCTCTAGCGCGCCGGTCGTGCCGCTCTCCACCCCGACGGTCGCCTCACCGAGGTCGTCGGTGGACTCGATGCCGGAGCCCTGTGCCACCAGCAGGGACTGGTCCGCGTTGAAGTACGGCTCGGAGAAGGCGACCTGCTCCTGGCGCTCGGGGGTGATGGTCATCGCCGAGATCGCCGCGTCGTACTGGCCGCTTGAGAGGCCCTGGACGATACCGTCGAAGCGGACGTTCTGGAAGTTCACCTCGTAGCCCGCCCGTTCGGCGACCGCCCGCATCAGGTCTATGTCGAAGCCGGTCGGCTCGCCGCCCTCGTTGAACTCGAACGGGGGATAGGCGATGTTCGAGGCGACCGTGATCTCCTGCCCGCCGCCACCGCTGCTGGTGCCGCCACCGCCGCCGGTATCGCCACCACCGCCTCCATTTCCTCCGTCCCCGCTCCCACTGCCGCCACCGCATCCGGCCACGAGCGCGAGCGTCAGGACCAGCATAATAGCCAGCGCCGGAACCCGTCTCGTGCCGTAGATTTCCCTGAACCCCTTCACCGTTACCTCCCCCTGTCTAGCTGCTCTAGCTGCTTTAACCACTCTCGGGCAACGTACCGGGGCCGCGTCAAGCGCCGCCCGGTTCCTGGTCTTTACCGCCGAGCCGGTCCCCCGCCGACGAGACCCCTCCCTTAAACTCCGTCTCCAAGCACCACCCTGACCGTCTGATAACTACGGTAGTTAATAACAGAGCCACCCGCCCGCGCAAGAGACGGGGCCGGACGGCGTTAGAGGATACGGCTCAAGAAACGCTGGGTACGCTCGTTTTCGGGATTCTCGAAGAAGTGCTCCGGCGGGCCCACCTCCACTATCCGGCCCTCGTCCATGAAGATCACCCGGTCGGCGACCCGACGGGCGAAGCCCATCTCGTGGGTTGCGACGACCATCGTCATGCCGCCTTCGGCCAGGTTCGCCATCGCGTCCAGCACCTCACCGACGGTCTCCGGGTCCAGGGCGCTCGTGGGCTCGTCGAAGAGCATGATCCTGGGCTCCATCGCCAGCCCGCGCGCTATCGCCACGCGCTGCTGCTGTCCACCCGAGAGCGAGACGGGGTACTTGTCCGCCTGCTCGGGGATGCCGACCCTGTCCAGCAGCCTCTTGCACCGGTCGTCCGCCTCTTGCTTCGAGACCCCCTTTACCTTTACCGGCGCGAGCTTTATGTTCTCGGCGGCGGTCATGTGCGGGTAGAGGTTGAACTGCTGGAAGACGAACCCGATCTCGGCCCGCGCCCGGTTCACGTTGGTCTTTGAGTCCGTGAGCCTCAGCCCGTCCACGACCAGCTCACCGTCCCCAATGGCCTCCAGCGCGTTTATGCACCTGAGCAGCGTGCTCTTGCCCGAGCCCGAGGGCCCTATGAGCACAACCACCTCCCCCTCCTCCACGGCGAGGTCTATGTCCTCCAGGACCTTGAAGTCCCCGAACCACTTGCTCACCTCACGAAACTCTATGATGCTCATAAGCTATTCATAAACCTTGTTGTCACCCATCTAATATTGGCTCCAAGAGACCTTTGCCGCCGGAAATCTTCTTCCTGCTATTACAGGCTGTCAAACCTGGCTCGCTTTCGGAGCTTCGGATCGCTTGACCGTCTTTAGGCTGGATCATTATACTCAACATGACATCAGTGTTTCATTTCCATGATCTTGCAACAGGGAGGGTGGATGTCCGAGGCGGATTCAGGGGCCCGGGGAGGCTCGGAG
>NZ_LEKH01000028.1 GCF_001029505.1 Rubrobacter aplysinae
TGACAGATGAGATGCGGGTCTCGAGAGAGGAGATCTTCGGCCCCGTACTTTCGGTGGTGCGGGTAGGCAGCTTAGAAGAGGCCATAGAGTTCACAAACGGCTCGGACTTTGGCAACGCCTGCTCCATTTACACGGAGAACGGGGCGGCTGTAAGGCACTGGAGAGAAGAGGTGGAGGCCGGGATGCTCGGGGTAAACATCGGGGTAGCGGCACCGATGGCGTTCTTTCCGTTCAACGGGGTGAAGAACTCTTTCTACGGTGACCTGCACGCCACTGGAAAGGACGGGGTGAGGTTCTTCACCGAGAACAAGGTACAGGTCACCCGCTACCTGTCTGACCCCACGGGTCCTGCTCCTGAAGTGGAGGGAACCGTCGGGCCCGGCGCCTGAGGGTCCAGCTTCCAATACAACCAGGGAAATGAACGATCCCGATACTCTGGAAAGGGAGACAAAAGGGTGACGGAGTCGCCGAGCAAGAACAAGATAGCCGCAGACGCGGAAGTCAAGGAAGACAAAGGTCTAAGGCACGATTCAGTCGGTATTCTGGGCAGCGTTGTCCTTGGTGTCTCGTGCGTGGCTCCGGCCTACGCGCTTACCGCGACGCTAGGCCCGACCGTCGGCGAGGTCGGACTGCAGATGCCGGCGATCTTCCTGGCGGGCTTCATCCCGATGCTGCTCGTGGCGTACGCGTACCGGGAGCTCAACAACGTCGCCCCCGACTGCGGCACCTCGTTCACCTGGACCGTGAAGGCTTTCGGGCCGCACATAGGGTGGATGTGCGGCTGGGGGCTGGTCCTGGCGACGGTGATCGTACTGTCCAACCTCGTGGGTGTAGCAGTAACGTTCTTCTACCTGATGCTCGGCAATATCTTCGGCAGCCAGAGCATCGGGGCGCTGGGCGATAACTCGCTGGTAAACGTGCTAACCACCCTCGTCTTCGTCGCCGCGGCCACGGCTATCTCCTACCGGGGCATGACCGCGACCAAGGAGCTCCAGTACGTGCTCGTCGGGCTACAGGTGGTGGTCCTCGCGCTCTTCGTAACCATGGCGTTCGCCGGTGGTATCGGCGGGGGATCTAGCCTCGCCATCGGGTTCTCCTGGAGCTGGCTAAACCCGTTCGCCATACAATCCTTTACGGCGTTCATGGCCGGGCTTTCTCTGTCCATCTTCATCTTCTGGGGCTGGGACACCACGCTAACCGTCAACGAGGAGACCACGGCCAGCGACAAGACGCCGGGGCGGGCTGCCCTGCTGACCATACTCACGATCCTCGGCATATACATGCTGGTCGCGATCTCGGCCCAGATGTTCGCCGGTATCGGGACGGAGGGCGCCGGTCTCGGCAACCCGGCGACCGAGGATAACGTGTTCGCCGCCCTGTCCGGCCCCGTGATGGGCGGGCTCGGGATCGCGCTCTTTCTCGCGGTGATGGCGAGCGCCGCCTCGAGCCTGCAGACGACGTTCTTGCCGGCCGCCCGGACGATGCTCGCCATGTCGTACTACAAGGCCGCCCCGGAGCACTTCTCCCGGGTTCACCCCCGGTTTCAGTCGCCATCTTTCGCGACGATGTTCTCGGGGGTGGCGACGGCGATCTTCTACACCCTGATGATGTTTATCAGCGAGAACGTCCTTGTAGACACGATCTACTCGCTCGGGCTGATGATCGCCTTCTACTACTCGCTGACGGCTTTCTCTTGTGTCTGGTACTTCCGCGGGGAGCTCCTCGCGAGCCTGAAAAACTTCCTGTTCAAGGGCCTTTTCCCGGGACTTGGCGGGATAATGCTCGCCATCCTGTTCGTCAAGACGGCCATAGATACCTGGGACCCGGCCTACGGCACCGGCGGGACCATCTTCGGTATAGGCAACGTCTTCGTCCTCGGGGTCGGCCTGCTCCTGCTCGGCATCGTGCTCATGTTCGCCTGGCGGCTCCGCGCGCCGGCGTTCTTCCGGGGCGAGACCCTAACTCGCGACACAGCATCGCTCGTAACAGAAGAGGAGTTGGTGGGAGAATCGGAAGAAGATAGGTGAGGATGGCCGAGAGCGAGAGAGTGGAGAAGAGAAACCTATGAGCGAAACATCTTCGAGAGAAACCGCGGCGATCGCACAGCATCCGCTAGACCCGTTGACCGAGAGTGAGATCCGGCGGACGGTCGAGACTTTGCGTAAAGAGAAGGGAGTAGATGAACGGTGGCGCTTCGCCTCCATAGAGCTTAAAGAGCCGTCCAAACAGGCGCTCAAGGAATACGCCCCGGATAGCCGGCCATCTAGAGAGGCGGTGGCGATCTTTTGGAATCCGGCAGACGGTCAGACATATAAGGCTGTAGTCTCCCTTACGGAGGCCCACGTAAGTTCGTGGGAGCACCGCCCCGGAGAGCAGCCGAACGTAACCGTGGACGAGTACCAGGAGTGCGACGAGGCGCTGCACCGGGACCCCAGGGCCGCCGAGGCGCTCTCCCGGCGCGGTATCACGGACCTGGACAACGTCCTCTTCGACGTCTGGGCTTATGGCGGAGCGCTGGTGCCAGAGCAGTACCGCAGCCGCCGCGTGGGCTGGGTGGACGTGTGGCGGCGGGAGAGAGAGGCCTCCAACCCGTACGCGCACCTGGTCGGCGGGCTCCACTTCATAATGGACCTCAACGGCATGGAGCTGCTGGAGGTCGAGGACGAGTACCGGGTCGGGGAGCCGGAGCTCATGGGCGAGTACGTGCCCGGGCACGTATCCCGGCACCTGCCCGGTGCAGAGCGGCGGGAGCTCAAGCCGCTGGAGATCACACAGCCCGAAGGGGTGTCGTTTACCCTGGAGGGCCACGAGCTCGGGTGGCAGGGCTGGTCCATGCGCGTGGGCTTCAACCACCGGGAGGGTCTGGTCCTTCACACCGTCGGCTACGAGGACGGTGGTAGGACGCGGCCAGTGGCGCACCGGATGTCCTTCGCCGAGATGGTCGTGCCGTATCTTGACCCCGGCGTGGATCACTACCGCCGCACCGCCTTCGACATCGGGGAGTGGGGGCTCGGGTTCATGACCACCTCCCTCGAGCTAGGCTGCGACTGTCTGGGTGAGATCCGCTACCTGGACGCGGTGCTCCACGACTCCCGCGGCGAGCCGTACGAGATCAAGAACGCCATCTGCATCCACGAGGAGGACGACGCCGTCCTCTGGAAGCACGTGGACGAGAGGGCCGGGACCGAGGTACGCCGGAGCCGGCGGCTCGTGGTCTCGTTCCACGTTACCGTCGCAAACTACGAGTACATCACCTACTGGCGCTTCTACCAGGACGGCAACATAGAGTGCGAGGTGCGGGCGACCGGGATCATGGTCACCACCCCGCTAGCCGAAGGGGAAGAGCCGCTCCACGGCACTCTGGTAGATAATCGTACCTACGCCCCGCACCACCAGCACTTCCTGGTGGCCCGGCTCGACCTAGACGTGGACGGGGAAGACAATACCGTGTACATGTCGGAGTCCGTGGTGCTGCCGACGAGCCGGGAGAACCCTCACGGCCTGGCCATGATGCAGCGCAACACGCCGCTTCGTACCGAGGAAGAGGGGAAGCAGGACTACGAGTGGAGCACCCAGCGGTACTGGAAGGTGGTCAACGACGGGGTAAAGAACGGCCTCGGGACGCAGGTAGGCTACAAGCTCGTCCCGGGCGCCTGCATGCCGGCCATGCTGGATCCTTCTTCGCCCGTGCTCCAGCGCGCTGGGGTCATAGGCCACACCCTGTGGGTAACCCCCTATAGCGAGAAGGAGCGGTGGCCGGCGGGCGAGCTTCCCACCCAGTCCGAGACTGACACCGGGCTCCCGGAGTGGACGCAGCGGAACCGCCAGATACAGGACACCGACGTGGTGCTCTGGTACGTCTTCGGAGTGCATCACATACCCCGTCCGGAGGACTGGCCCGTCATGCCGGTAGACACGGTCTCGTTCTGGCTCAAGCCGGTGGGTTTCTTCGACCGCAACCCGGCTCTAGACGTGCCGCCCAGCAGTAACGGCCACGGTTCGGCATGCCACGCCGGCGGACAATGAATGGAGGCAGAGAGGATGAACGATTATCCGCTGTCCGGGCAACGTTGACGTGAGGCGGGTAAAAAACCCAGAGCAAGACAGGCAAAGCGTAAGGGAAGCATGGATGGGCAAATGATGAGCAAAAGGAGGAGCACGGAATGACCACAGAGGCGGGCAAGTCAGGCAACGTACAGAACCTGCGGAACTTCGTGAACGGGGAGTACACGGATACCCGCGACGGCGAAGGCTACGACCTCATCAACCCGGCGACCGGGGAGGTCTCCGGCCAGGCCCCGGCCTCTAGAGAGGCCGACGTGAACGGTGCCTTCGAGGCCGCGGAGAAGGCCTTTGAGACCTGGCGCTACAGTACCCCCAAAGACAGGCAGCTTGCCCTGATCCGCATAGCCGACGCCCTCGAAGACCGGGCCGAGGAGTTCATGCGCGCCGAGGCCGAGCTTACCGGAAAGCCCATCGGGCTCCACATGGAAGAAGAGATCCCGATGATGCTGGAGCAGATCCGGTTCTTCTCCGGCGCGGCGCGGTGTCTCGAAGGCAAGTCCGCCGGGGAGTACATGGAGGGCCTAACCTCCTACGTCCGGCGCGAGCCCATCGGGGTCTGCGCCCAGATAACGCCGTGGAACTACCCGCTGCTCATGGCGATCTGGAAGCTCGCCCCGGCGATAGCCGCCGGCAACACCGTGGTCCTAAAGCCCTCCGATACCACCCCGCGCACCACCCTGATGCTCGCGGAGCTGGCCTCGGAGTTCCTGCCCGAAGGTGTCTTGAACGTGATCTGCGGCGATAGGGACACGGGCCGGCTCTTGATAGAGCACGACACGCCCGAGATGGTCTCTATCACGGGCTCCGTAAGGGCCGGCATGGAGGTCGCAAAGAGCGCGGCCACCGGCCTCAAGCGCGCACACCTGGAGCTCGGTGGAAAGGCCCCGATCATAGTCTTCGACGACGCCGACATAGAGGCCGCCGCGGAGGCGATAGCAATCGCCGGCTACTTCAACGCCGGCCAGGACTGCACCGCCGCAACCCGGGTACTCGCCGCCCCCGGAGCCTACGATGACTTCGTCTCCGCCCTTACAGAGCAGGCAAAAGACGCGAAGACCGGCGGCCCTGACGACGAGGACGCACTCTTCGGGCCGCTAAACAACGAGAATCAGCTAGAGCACGTGGCGGGTATGGTAGATAGGATGCCAGAGCACGCCGAGGTTCAGGCCGGAGGCCAGAGGGTAGGGGAGAGAGGCTTCTTCTACGCCCCCACGGTAGTCTCCGGGCTGCGCCAAGACGACGAGGCCTCGCAGAACGAGATCTTCGGCCCGGTAATAACCGTGCAGTCGTTCTCCGACGAAGAGGAGGCCGTGAGGTGGGCGAACGGGGTCAAGTACGGACTGGCTTCGAGCGTGTTCACCCGCGACCACGGCCGGGCCATGCGGGTAAGCCGGAGACTGGACTTCGGGACCGTGTGGATTAACACTCACATACCGCTGGTAGGCGAGATGCCCCACGGCGGCTTCAAGCACTCCGGGCACGGCAAGGACCTCTCCATGTACTCTCTCGAAGACTACACCCGCGTAAAGCACGTGATGAGCAACCTCGAAGCCTGAGTGCGGTTGTGGAAGGCGCGATGTGAAAGGAGAGATTTGGCCAGGGTGATAGGCATACCATCGGAGGTAAAGGACAGCGAGCGGCGGGTCGGGCTGCAGCCCGACGGGGCCGCGGAGCTAATGCACCAGGGCCACGAGGTCCTGGTCCAGGAAGGCTCCGGAGTCAAAGTGGCTTCCTCGGCCGGAGAGGTGTTCGCGGAGCCATCCTTTATCGTGAAGGCGTATCCTCTGAGTACGGCCTCTTCAAAGAGGGCCAGGGGCTCTTCACCTACCTGCATCTGGCTGCGGACAAGGAACTCACCGAGTTTCTCGTGCAGCGCAAGATCGACTCCATAGCCTATGAAACCGTGAAGCTACCTGGGCTGCGGTGCGTAAACGTCGGCGACGGCCTCAAGAAGACATTAGCGTAGGATCCCTTATCTGACCCGGAGCCCTAGAGAAGGTGGAGCGCCATGTCACGGACGCGAAGGAGAAAGGTGCCCGGATAGCGCTAGGCGGCGAGCGCAACGACGGCTCAACCAACGGATCGGCAAAGGGCTCGTGCTAGGAAGGCGGTAACTTCTACGCTCCGACAGCCTTGACAGTGGTGGACGAGACGATGTTCGTCGCAAAAGAAGAGACCTTCGGAACCGTAGCCGCGCTTTTGATCTTCGATACTGGAGAAGAGGCCATACAGCATATTTCACAGTATGACCTGTATCTTACCGGTATCCGGCATGCTCGAAGAAGCCTCGGGCATCCCCGTCGATGATAGCATCGAGCACCCTGCCCATCGCCTTTACCAGAGCTTCTCTAATCTTGGCAGACGCTCTAGTTATTGGGTTAGACAATCTATCCCATCGTGTCCAGACCTGCGCCGACAATACAAAATCCGCCGACTAAACAAACTCTAGCCAGCTCGTTACGGGACCTGTGTGCTGCGTAGCGCACCGCGCGACAGTGCTAGTTCAAGACGCTATCGGGCTATTGGCCCATCCCGGGTGCCGCGGCAGGCCATCGTCGGGGAGTTGGACCAGTTCCAGCTTGGAATCCGTAAATACCCAGCGGTCCGGCTCTCCTCCAACTTCGGAGTCCCGATCCAGCGTCGGAACGTGGACGAGCACGTGATCCGGAAACGGGTCTACCTCCAGAAACATGTGACAGCCACAGTCTCCGCAGAACTTGCGGTGGGCCGTCTCCTTGGTGTCGAAGTTCTTGATTTTGTTCTCGTTCTGGGTGATGCGGAATGTATCGCGCTCCACCACGGCTATGAGAGCCAGCGCTCCGCCGCTGATATCGGTGCAGTCCGTGCACAGGCAATAGTGAACCTCGAAAGGCTCCTTAGTATACTCGTAGCGTACCGGATCGGTGTTGCAACGACACCCCCCGGTTGCACGAAATCCTTCGCTCATTGTTTAATCTCCTTTCCCAAGAGATGTATTTATACCCTCTACGCCTATAAGCGTTAGCGTAAGTTATTACTATATGTTTGCCTCAGCAGTTTGTCTACCTTAAACTGTTATCGTAGTCGATTAAGGGTGAGATTGGCGTGCGCAACTCGCGATGGGACCCTGCCGCAGCAACACTCGTGGCGCTCTTTGAAGACCACGCTTGCTTGCAAGCGAGTTTGTAGTGCGCTCTGAAGAACCGGACGGGGAGCAGCGATGGAGATAAAGGCGGCGGTAGCATTCGAGGCGGAGAAGCCACTTAGCATAGAGACGGTGGAGCTAGAGGAGCCCAGAGGCGCCGAGGTCCTCGTAGAGATAAAGGCTACGGGGCACA
>NZ_LEKH01000029.1 GCF_001029505.1 Rubrobacter aplysinae
GAGGGCCACGATCACCCGATAGCCGATATTCTTTATGTGACGCACGAGGCCCCCTAGAGAAACATGCTGTTAGACAGCACGCTGTAGACGACATACAGAGCAAGCAGGAACATCCCGAGGATGCCCCCGAAAAACAGGTATCTACCCATAATGGATCAGCCTCCTATTTGACTCGGTTACCACTGGACACATCGAAGAATCGTTTGATCAACGGCACCACGCGCCGAGCGCCCACCAGGACGAGGACAATCAGCCAGAAGTACCAAGGAAAGGCCGTCAGAAGCAGGCCCGCACCATCAATCACACGCCACCTCCCATCACCGCCGGAACCGATCCGCTAACAGACCGATACCCGCCAACGTCAGGACAGCCACAGCAAAGCTGCATAGAGCCGTAATCCCCATCGCGGGATCAATCATCGTGGCCCCCAAACCTCCGGCCCAGCTCCAGAATGAGCAGGAAATACGAATAGCTCAGAACACCGACGACCACGGCAAACAGTAGTGACATAATCCCCCTTTACTCCACGTTTGCGGTAGCGACCAACCACTGGTACACGCGGTAAGCGATCCAAGCCGTCATAATCCCCGAGAACCCGGCGGTCACGATACCGAGCGGCAGGAAGTAGTTAACGGCTCCGAGCACCCTATTGTTGTCGAGCGGGTTGCCCAGCTCGTGCTGGGGCAGCAGGGAGAGAACCGCAGCGATAGCCCCGATAATCGCATCCGTGATGAACTCGATACCATCAACCATGTAAGACGCACCCGACTGAGCCGCCCAACGAATCCAGCATATGAGGCCGTCGAGCATGTCAGCCCTTCCCGGTGATGTAGCGGTAGAACCATAGGGACATCCCGAACACCAGCCCGACACCCATCAGGTTTTTGACCACCTGGATCACGTTGTGAAAGGACTGAGGCACGGTCACCATGCCAAACGGCGGCAGGTTGAATGTCGGAGCCTCTGGCGTCGAGACCAGCGAGCCGACTATCTCCAGCAGGCCGAGGATGAGCGAGAAAGGAAAGACGCTCCCAGGCTCCATCTCCGGCAGGTCGAAGGAGAACTCACGCGGAGAGCTGCACGTCGAGCCGCCCTGCTTTGTGGGATTGCCGGGCTTGGGTGCGTTCTTCGGCTGCGGCTCGGAGGGCCGATTACCTTCGGGTACAGGATCACCAGTAGGTGAACGCCATTCCTCACTGTTGGGCGTAGCACCGGGCGAACGTGTCTCCTGGCCGGGTGTGCCGTCAGGGAATTGCCGCGTCTGCGTGGTCCCATCAGGGTATGTCGTGGTCTCCGTCCCGGTGCGGGGATCATAAGTGCGCCGGGTGCCGTCAGGGTATCTCCAGGTCTCCACACCGTCAGGGGTACGGGTGAACTCAGTACCGTCCGGCCAAGTAGTGAACTCGGTGCCGTCCGCGAATCTGTAGGTGGTGGAGCCGTCTGGATTCTCACGAACGTCAACAACGCCGCCGTGCTGGTCGGCTTGCCGCTCGACCTCGGGCGGGTAGGCTCCAGGGGCAGGCTTCTCACCCTCGGTGCCCTGCTCTTTCGGGCTGTATTCGGGATCGGCTTTAACAGCATCCCAAAGCCTTTTTGTTTTCTCCGGCGACGAGACGAAATCACCCTCAGAAGGTGTGTACTCGGCCGGAGTCGTCTGGGTCTGCGTACCCATATCGTAAATGTCCGTTTGCCCCTGGACACTCTCCATAGAGCAAATACCCGTCTTTAGTACAGTCGCGGGACCGGGGTTGTCTCCCGAATCTTTAACCGACACCTTGCCCTTGCAATCGTTATTCGTAATGTTCCAGCTAAAGGACTGTGAAGGCTGGTCTCTGGCAGTGGCGGAGGCGTCCACGCCTTCACTATTGCCCAGATATCGCATCCTCCCATTCCCATACCACGGCTGTTGATTCGTCTGAACCGCATAATCAAAGGTGATGGTACCTACACCGTCAGCGTAGGTGTAATCGAAGCCCAGCAGGGCACCGGCCCCGACCACCTCGCCATTATCTACCTTTTGGAAGTATGGCCCACCGGAAGACTCCACCTTCTTGAGCTGCGAATCAACAACTATGGGATCTGCTGGTTGCCCGTCCTGATATGCCGTGTATAGCGTGTTGGCATTATGTATCCACACCCCAGCGGCAACGCCAGCAAGACCGCCCTTAGTGATCGCGTGACGGCTGAGGGTTGGCAGAGCCTTTTTACTAGCCCGCTTCAAGATGCCGCGTGTCTTTTTGTACTTGCCGAACTTCTCCGGGTCGGTGTTATCGAGGAACTTGCGTAGCTTTCTGACCTCGCCCTCGTCCAGAACCTCGGTAGAGGGTGGTGGCGTCTGTGCGACGGCAGGCGAAGTCAAACAACCAGTAGAGGCGGCCCCGAAAAGGACCGCCCCTGTGGCTGCAACGGCCAGCAGCAACACTAGGCCGTATTTCAGCATCTAGCTCGTAAATTTCTTCACGAGCTTGTACACAACCGTGCCGCCAAGCACGATCACGGCGACGGCGGCACCGGCGGCTATACCGGCGGTGGCAGCTCCGGTGGCGGCATTCTCGATGCTCGACCCCGGCGACGGTGTAGCGTCCTGAGCATATGCCGGCATGGCCGACACCACGAACATAGACGCAGCCATAGCCGCGAGGATCACGCGGCGGCGGTGGTTACGGAGTGCGGATAGCAAGCGGTTCCCCTTTCGGTAGGTTTAGCTGGTGAACTTCTTGACCAGCTTGTACACGACCGTGCCGCCGAGCACGATCACCGCGACGGCGGCACCAGCGGCTATACCGGCGGTGGCCGCGCTGGTGGCGGCGCTCTTGATCTCGCCGCCAACCTGGGCGTGAGCCGGAGACGCGGCGACGAAATACGCGGCGACCAGGGCAAGCCCGAAGGCTAGAGCCATAGCGCGACGGCCTACATAGTGGGCCGCATTATTGAGGGCAGTCATGTGCTGATGTTCCTTTCTGTCGGTCACGAAATATCGTTGAACCAGCCCACAACGAAAATCATGATGTACGCGGCCCATCCCGCGACCATGTACGTTAGGGCGTTGTCGAGCTGGCCGATAAACGTCAGTGGATCAGGCATTATCTCCCCCTTAGAGCAAGCATTAGAGCGATAGCGCCGAGGCACATCACCATGATTGCTAACCAGCCCATCAGCGCAAAGGTGTTGCCCTGGCCGTGTTCGACGAGGGTTTCAAGTTGCTCGGGATCGAGCGCGACTGTTGTTTCAACGCTGGTGGACTGGAGCAGGAGAAGGGCCTGCATTACGCTGTAGCTCCGGTCTTGCTAGAGCCATTGGAGGACTGCTGCTGCTCGGTCACAGAGACCTTTACGAGCCGGAGTCCAATCACGTCTTTAACGGAGTCTCTGCCGCCTTCGCGGGACTCCTGACGGCGATCCTGGTACGGCTCAAAAGTAGCCGTAACCATGTCGCCTACTTCCGCGCTACGGAGACCGTAGAGCGGAGACTTGTGGGCGTCGGCGTTGGCTTCGCCGTCGATCTTTAGCATCAACGTGGCCTCGTGCCGGTAGTCCCACTCTTGAAGCCGGAAGGATACGCCCTCCGTCTGACCCCCGTTCAAGGAAAACGGGTTCCTACGCTGGAGCTTCATCTGGAGCTCTATGGGTTCTGACATATTTATTCACCCCCCTTCTCTGCGTCTATGGAAGGTGGGTAACAGCGGAAAGAGTCGCAGGTCGGGCAGTGTAGCTCGACCCAGCCAGACTCCAGAAGATAGAGAAGGTAATCGCAGGTCTGATGCGCCCAGTGAAAGACGGCGGTTAGTGCGCGCTGGTCTTCGGTTAGATCATCGAGTCGCGGGTGATCCGGTGAAGCCAAGTTGAGCGAACCGTCTAGCTCTGGCCTGCAACGCCACGGCTGTGTGTGGCGTATATTCTCGGTATCCGGCATGGTGTTCTCCTCACCGTGTCGGTAGGGTCCCCCCGAGTACTTTTGCGAGGATCGGGGGAGACCCGTTTTCAACGACTGCAAAAAGGCTAGCATTAAAGTTGTAAGAGTCGCAACACCTCTGAGGGAATCTTAATAAAAACGTTACATCAGAGGTCACAAACGTCATAAAGGTCAGTTAGGAAACCAGTACGGACTACGGCTGGTCAAGAAGGAGTGTGGATAGATTCCCGGCGCGGGTTAGCAGCCCAGCAACAGGACCGCAGCCGGCTAGATGTATACAGTACGGGACCGATGGTCCCGAAATTTGGACAGCCAGCAGCTAGGCTCGGCCCCGATCTTGCGGGAGGCGGGGAGGTGGAACTATGCAGAGACCGCCCAGAACGGATCATAGTCAATCCGATAATCGATGGTCGGGTGCCAGACCTCACCGCGCTTCTCGTTGAGGAGCTGGTTTACCTTCTCGGCCCAACCGAGGACCCCATCACCGGACAGACGCTCGCGGTACTCCTGGCCGATAAGACGGCCCACGGTCTCGGGATTGGGTGCCTCAGTGTAGCCACAGGACTTAAGTATCGCGGAGGCCCGGGCGATCATAGCGCCGGCCATTTTTACCGTGTGATCCCAGGAGCGGCGGCAGTTGTCACCGAGGCGCTTTAGACCCTGCACAGGGAGGGATTCAGCCATGTAAGACCGAATGGTATCGAACCACTGCACCGCACTCCGGCGGCCCGAGTGCCCCTCAGCAGAGTAATGCCGGGTGTCAGAGTCGCAGATGCGCAACCACCCAGGGTCCTCACCAGTACCCAGGGCATATCTCACGAGGTCTCCGCAGGCGTTAATGAAGTCCTCCAGGCCGTCCACCCCGAAGGAGTGAAGGCCCTCGCGGAAGAAGCGCAACTCAAAACGCCACACATCGAGCATCGGATCATAGCCGGATGCCTCCCACACTTCGTGCATCCAGCCTTTGTCCGACTTGAGCAGCTCCAGGCTCTTGTTGTAGAGCTGCGCCTGGAGGCTCTTAGACTCTTTACCTATCGTGATTGCGTTGGCATCGGCCCCCTGATAGGAGACATAGCGATCACGAGCGCGGGAGACGACATCAGCCATATGAGGAACCTCGAAGCCGGGCGCCTGAAAGTCTACGGCTATGTCAACTCGGGAGACCACCAAGCGGAAGTCACTAGAGCCGGAAAAGTAGCGTGTAATCTCGACGGCCATTTCTTGCACGGCCGTCAGCTCGTACTCATAGAGGAGCTGCGCTAGCGGCTGTATCTTGAGGGTCGGGAGCATCCCCATTTTGGAGACCTCGACGTAGAACCGGGCATTTCTGAGGACGAACTGGTATTTACCTTTGCCGTGCGGCTTCATGTAGAACAGGCCCCCGGCGACACCGGGAATCTCGGCCAGCTCCGTTACATCATCCTCAGATTCTTGAGCTGCGATCTTCGCCGCGTCCAGCAGCTTTTCGCTTGGTTCGGACAATATCCCGGCAGAGCTGGAGAGGTAGAGGGCATCTACGTATTTTCCGATGGTGGCGACCATGATAGTATTCTCCTTGAACTTTGTTTCTGCTCCCCGGTGGTGGCGACCATTCCGGGGAGCTTTTTCTATCTCATCCCATTCAGCAGTGTGTACTATGCAGCCTCGTGGCATCTCACGCAACCCCCCAATTGGCGAGATGGCTTTTTGCGGGTGGCGTAATACAGGGCTTACGCCACATCACAGCTCGTCTTCTCCAGCAGGCAACCAGTCCGAGAGCGTCGTACCCGAGCCTGCGGCAGAGCCGCCGCCGGTCCCTCCGGTCCCGGCGGCGGCGCTGGCGCGGCGCAGTTCCTCCGCATACGTCCCGGCTGGCTGTAGGAGAGGGCCGGGCTGGCGGTGTGGTCGTATGCCGCGCATCTCCGGCATCCACTCAAAGGTATCTTGCGACTTGTAATGGTTGGCGATAGCTGGCCGGAGGCCGTAGTGCTCCTTGTAGATGGGCTTGCTAGACATCTGCGGGTCAAAATGAGCGGCCATAAACCGGGGCTTGCGGGTCACGCCAACGCCGACCAGGGGCAGCTTGACCCGCGCGAAGTTACGCAGCTTCACGATGCCGCCGCCCATATCCTGCACCTGGTTGTCGAGGTGCTTCGAGCTATGGGCCAGGATAAGGGCCGTCCAGCCTATTTTCCGCATGTTGATGTACCACTGGAGAGCCTTTATGGGGTTCTCGTAGCGGTCAGCGTCTTGCTTTTGCCGCATCTGATAGAGCCGAGCGTTGAGGCTCAGGCCAGACTCATCGAGCACGACGAGCCCCTGGTCCTCACCAGGACCGTCGAACTGATAATCATAGAGGTCATCTTGACGGTCGAAGCGAAGCGCCCGCGAGAGGCAGTCTTGCTTCCACTCCTCGGAGGCCGGGTAGCTGCGCTTTTTTGGCGAGTGGCCCATCTTATACGCCGTATTCCACCAGTCACCGACGAGATCAAAGTTGGTAGCAACAATCTTGCCCGCCGCTAGATACTCCATCACGTTTTTCATAGCAAAGTACGATTTACCGCACCCGAGAGGGCCGGTCACGAAGGTTATAGGGTTCAGGACGGCCATTAGATCACCTGAAAGATCAGAGACAGTATCGCGAACACACAGAGGGCCACGATCACCCGATAGCCGATATTCTTTATGTGACGCACGAGGCCCCCTAGAGAAACATGCTGTTAGACAGCACGCTGTAGACGACATACAGAGCAAGCAGGAACATCCCGAGGATGCCCC
>NZ_LEKH01000030.1 GCF_001029505.1 Rubrobacter aplysinae
CTCGCCGACAAGATACAGCCCGTCGTGCAGAGGGCCGTCGTCCGCGGCGGCCGTCCGGCGAAGAACATCCTGGACGGGCTGTGGATGGGGGCGCCCCTGCACCCGGTACCGTGGGCCGTGCCCGTGGTGCAGGCGCTGGCGATAGGCCTCGCCGTCCTGACGGCGTATGTGGTGCGGGGCGGGACGGAGTGGGGGCTGTGGGCCGTGGTCGCGGCCTCGCTGCTGGCCTCGCCGGTGACCTGGAACAACTACCTGGTGCTGCTCGCCCCGGCGGTGATGCTGCTTTTCGCGCGCGGAAGATACGCGCCGGGGGTGCTCCTGATCGGGCTCCAGCTCGTCCCGGCGCGCTGGCCGCTGCTCTGGAACGAAGACGGGACCCTGCTGGCCACGTTCGCGGTCTCACTGTACACGTTCGTGCTGCTGGCGCACTGGATCTCGTTGCTCTTCTACGGGGTCTACGGCGCGTACGGGGTGGGCGGCGACAAGGCGCGCACCGGCTAACACGTCTGGAACAGACCAATACCCGCCAGCCCTGCCAGTTCTACCAGAGCCGATCAGCACCAGACGTCGGGGGTATACTTTGATCGGGATACCTTTACTGGATTACCGGGATCACACGGCCCGCGGGATCGGGCCCCCGAAAGGAGGAGCGGTGGCGGAACCAGACTCCGGCGGCACCATCAGCCAGCGCATAGTAGACACGATGCCCTGGCTGGACGGCCTCGCCGACAAGATACAGCCCGTCGTGCAGAGGGCCGTCGTCCGCGGCGGCCGTCCGGCGAAGAACATCCTGGACGGGCTGTGGATGGGGGCGCCCCTGCACCCGGTGCTCACGGACGTGCCCGTGGGTAGCTGGACGGCGACGCTGGTCTTCGACGGGGTGGATCTCGTAAGCGGGGCCCGGTTCGCCCGGGACACCGCCGACGGTACGCTGGCGCTCGGCATCGCGGGCGGCGTGGCGGCCGCCACCGCGGGGGTCTCGGACTGGCGCTATCTCTCGGGCGGCTCCCGGCGCATGGGGATGGCCCACGGCCTGCTCAACGTCGCCGGGCTCGCCCTGAATACCGCCTCGCTCGCCTACAGGATAGCGGGCCGCCGCCGGGCCGGTCAGCTACTGTTTCTGACGGGATACTCGCTGAACGGGATGGGCGCGCACCTCGGCGGGGAGCTGTCTTACTGGTACGGTCTCCGGGTGAACCGCAACGTCTTTGAGAGCCCGGGACCGGAGGAGTTCGTGCCGGTCATGGCCGAGGACGAGCTGCCGGACGGCGGTACGCACCGGGTAGAGGTCGGGGACGTAGGGGTACTCCTGGCCCGCACCTCCGACGGCGGGGTCACGGCCATCGCTGCGAGGTGCAACCACTTCTCCGGGCCGCTCGAAAGGGGCGAGCGTGAGGGAGACACGGTCGTGTGCCCCTGGCACCAGTCACGTTTCGACCTCTACAGCGGGGAGCCTCTGGAGGGACCTGCGGTCTTTCCCCAGGCGCGCTACGAGACGCGGGTGAGGGACGGAAACGTGGAGATCCGGGCCGTCGCCGGAAACGCGCAGGAGAAGGTGCGCTAGCGCCCGGTTCGCCCGGCCCACTCTAGCGCGGGCCGGAGCGCGGCTCGTTCTCTGCCCCGAGCTCTTTCAGGGCCTCTTCCGCCGCCCGGCGCACCCGGCGGCCGGAGTCTGCCCGGAAGACGGCGCGGAGGTCGTCTATGGCGGTCTCTCGCATTCCCATCACGGCCAGGATCGAGGCCCGGTTGAAGTAGGCGACTCCGAGCTTCGGGTCGCGCTCTATGGCGTGGCCCATTGATTCGAGTGCCCCGGCTTGGTCTCCGTTCAGGTCCAGCGCCGCCCCGAGCGCGGAGTAGTAGCGGGGGAGCGGGTTCCGCTCTATGAGCTTGCCGTACAGGATCGCTGATTGCTCGTAGTCCTCTCTGGTAAAGGCCGCCCCGGCCCGGCGCTCCTCCGGGTCCACGGCCCGGGCCATGAGCGCGGTCAGGAGCGCCGCCCCTCCGAGGTAGAAGAGGAGGACGGGTAGCACCCGGTCGGCGTCGGCGAGGTCTACCACGAACGGCAGCCCGGCGACGAACACGGCGGTGGAGAGCACCGGGATCAGACGCACCACGAAGTCCCGGTAGGCCTTTACGCGCAGCAGGTCCCGGTTCTGACGGGCGACCACCACCGCGAGGACGACGAGCACCACGAGCGCGCCCAGGGTCGGGTATACGAGCAGGCCGCCCAAGCTAGACTCCCGATTCCTTCACTACTTCTGTTCCAGGTAACGTTTGGCGGCGCTCCGGAAACGGCGCGGCAGGTCCGAGTCCAGGGCGCGCCGCATGTCCCTGGCGGCCTTGCTCCGGCGGCCGGCTTTCTGGTGGATCAGGGCCCGATTGTAGTAGGCGATTCCGTAGTCCGGGTCCAGCTCGACCGCTTTCGTGGAGGCGTCTATGGACTCCTCTAGCTTCTGGCCGCCTCTCTGCGACGAGGAGCTTTCGGAGCCTTTAGAGTCGCCTTCACTCCTGTCCTCGCCTTTCTCCTCGCTGGCTCCGAGGGCCGCGCCGAGGAAGGTGTAGTAGCGGGCCAGGTGTTTGTCCGTGGCGAGCTTTCGGAAGCCCTCGGCGGCCTCGTCGTAGCGCCCCCGGCGGAAGAGACGGCCCGCCCGGCGTTCGAGGGCGGGCATGGAGAGGAAGTTGGCGAGGATTATGGCGCCGCCGAGGGTAACGGCCCACACGACCGGGATCCAATCGGCGCCCGCGGCCTGGACCAGCGGCAGGGTGGCCGCCATTATCACGAGCGCGACGAGCGGCAGCGCCTTGCGGACGAGCTCCTTGTAGGCTCCGGCGCGGAAAAGGTCCCGGTTGAAGGAGAAGATCACCTGAAACGCCACCACCAGGAGCAGCACTAGCAGGACTACCGGCAAGAACCCCGCGGACATCACGCTCCCCTCTCCTCTCTAGGAGCCCGCCGGCCCGACCGGGGCCGGCTCCAGCCTTTCGAGCGTCTCCAGCGCCGGGGCCGTGAGCCGCTCGAACTCCGTCTCGGAGAGCGCCGGGACCGAGCCCGAAATGTCTACCGGCTCGTCGAGCTCCAGCCAGCTCTTGCAGCCGCCGAACGCCTCGGTGTACGGGAACTCCACGGCCTCGGGCATCAGGTAGGTCCGCAGCACGAGCGCCGTGAGCGGCTTCTTCGGCCGCCACTTGAAGCGGCTCTCGGCGTACTCCGGCGTCCAGATGTGATACGGGTCTATGGCGTCGAGGGACTCCTTCGAGGAGATCTCATAAGCCCCGTGGACCTCGGCGAAGGAGGTAAACCGGACAGGCCCCTCGTCGTCCTTACGCTGCGGCATGTCCTCCAAAAGGTGCCGGGATTCCGGCTTTAGCAGCTCCGGTTTCTGGTGCTCGTAGCCGGAGAACAGGAGGAAACGCTTGGCGGGCACGGCGAACGACTTCTCCCGGATGCCGCCCTTGCGCACCACGAGCGCCGTCTCGCCCCGTTCGAGCGCCTCCACGGCGACCGCCCACTCCTTGAGGATCTCCTTTAGCTCTGTATCTGGTGTTGACCGTGATGGTGACTGCAAGAAAACTACCTCCGTCCGTACCCGTATAATGCGGGCCAATGTGGGCCGCGAGCCTCTTATAGGGCACGGCCCCTGGCAGGGTTTTGGGAGGATTATACGACGCGTGGCCCCGGGCTTCGCGCGGAACGTTTTTAACAGTTAGTAGCAGTTAGCAACAGTCAGGAGGTTCAGGGGTGGCCGACAGGTTGGACAAAGAGAACACGCCGCACAGGATAGAGAGCGACTCGATGGGGGAGGTCGAGGTCCCCAGGGAGGCGCTTTTCGGGGCGCAGACCAGGAGGGCGCTGGACAACTTCCCCATAAGCGAGCTGCGTTTTTCCCGGCGGTTCATAGAGGCGCTCGGCGCAATAAAGCTGGAGGCGGCAGAGGCCAACCACGAGCTCGGCGGCCTGGACTCCGGCGTCAAGGACGCGATCACGCAGGCGGCCGGAGAGGTCGTGGAGGGCAGGCACGACTCGCAGTTCGTCGTGGACATTTTCCAGACCGGGTCGGGGACGTCCACGAACATGAACGCGAACGAGGTGATCTCCAACCGCGCCATCCAGATCCTGGGCGGTGAGGTCGGCTCGAAGTCCCCCGTCCACCCCAACGACCACGTAAACAGGGGCCAGTCCTCGAACGACGTGATCCCGACCGCCATCCACGTCGCCGCGCTCATCTCCATAGAGCGCGACCTGCTCCCGGCGCTGCACAAGATGCGCGACGCCCTCGGCGACAAGGCGGCGGAGTTCGACGGCATCGTAAAGACCGGCAGGACCCACCTCCAGGACGCGACCCCGGTACGTCTCGGCCAGGAGTTCACCGGCTACGCCGGTCAGATCGAACGCGGTATCCGGCGCGTCGAGCAGGCCCGCGAGGAGCTCTCCGAGGTCGCCCTCGGCGGCACCGCCGTCGGCACCGGCGTCAACACCCATCCCGAGTTCGCCGGCAAGGTCTGCGAGCGTATCAGTAGCCGCTTCGGCATCACGGTGCGTGAGACGGAGAACCACTTCCAGGCCCAGAGCACGATGGACGGAGCGGTCGCCGCGAGTGGCGCGATGAAGACGGTGGCCGTGAGCATCATGAAGATCTCGAACGACCTCCGCTGGCTCGGAGCCGGCCCCCGCGCCAGCCTCGCCGAGATAGCCATTCCCGAGGTCCAGCCCGGCTCCTCGATCATGCCCGGCAAGGTAAACCCGGTCATCGCCGAGAGCGCCACGATGGTCTGCGCCCAGGTAATCGGCAACGACTCCACCATCACGGTAGCCGGACAGAGCGGAAACTTCGAGCTAAACGTCATGCTCCCCGTCCTCGCCCACAACCTCCTCCAGTCCACCGCCCTCCTCGCAACCACGGCCGACAACCTCACCGACCAGTGCATCGCCGGTCTACAGGCCACCGACCGCGGCCCCGAGCTTGTAGAGAACGGCCTGATGCTCGCCACCGCCCTCGCCCCGGTAGTCGGCTACGACAACGCCGCCGACATCTCCAAGGAGGCGTACAAGACGGGCCGCACAATCCGCGAGGTCGCCCGCGAGAAGACAGACCTCTCCGAAGAGGACCTGGACGAGACCCTGGACGCGAAGAAGATGACTGGTAACTAGGGTAAATCGACATTTGAGATAGCATCACTTCACTCGCGGACAAGAGACCGAGTGAGGTAGAGATGCCTAAACGCTACGAGCTTACAGACAAGCAATGGCACCAGATAGAGGATCTGCTACCCGG
>NZ_LEKH01000031.1 GCF_001029505.1 Rubrobacter aplysinae
ATGGAGCAGGCGTTGCCAAAGTCCGAGCCGTTTGTGAACTCTATGGCCTCTTCTAAGCTGCCTACCCGCACCACCGAAAGTACGGGGCCGAAGATCTCCTCTCTCGAGACCCGCATCTCATCTGTCACTCCGTCTAGTATGGTGGGCCCGAAGAAAAAGCCTTCTTCTCTTGGCGGCTCTCTACCGTCCAGGGCTACAGTAGCCCCCTCCTCTTCGGCGAGGTCCACGTAGCCTTTTACCTTCTCACGGTGTGAGTCGCGGATCAGCGGTGTTAGCTCAGAGCCTTCCTCGTAGCCTGGGCCCACCTTCATGTTCTTTGCCGCCTCTTTTACGGCCTCTACCAGCTTATCCTGCTGAGAAGAATCTCCTACGGCTACGAGCACGCTCCCGGCCAGGCACCGCTCTCCGGCGTTTCCGTAGGCTGAAGCCACTATGTTCGGCACTGCTTTATCCAGGACGGCGTCTGGCAGGGCGATCATGGAGTTCTTGGCCCCGGCAAGGGCCTGCACCCTTTTGCCGGCCGCGGAGCCGTTACGGTAGACGTGCTCTGCTACGGGCTGTGAGCCTACGAATGAGACGGCCTCTATGCCGGGATGCTCTAGTATGCCGTCTACGGCTTCCCGGGCTCCGTTTACTATGCTGAAGGTGCCTTCCGGTAGATCTGAGCCCCCGGCCTCTAGGAGTAGCTCTCCGAGCCTCTGTGCCGTTAGCGGGGTACGCTCCGAGGGCTTCAGGATGTAGGAGTTTCCGGCTCCTATGGCTACCGGTAGGGTCCACAATGGGACCATGCACGGGAAGTTGAACGGGGTGATGGCTGCCACCACCCCGAGTGGGTAGCGGTAGGAGACGTTGTCTATGCCCCTCGCCACGTCTCTTAGGGACTCGCCCATCATGAGGGTCGGCATGCCGCAGGCGAACTCCACAACCTCTATTCCGCGCCTCACCTCCCCACCGGCGTCTTTTGCGTCCTTGCCGTTCTCCAGGGTAACGAGGTCCCTGAGCTCCTCGAAGTGATCCTCTAAGAGCATCTTGTAGCGAAATAGTACCCTGGCCCTATCCACCACCGGGGTTGCCGACCACGCCCTGAAGGCCTCCCCCGCGGCGCTAACCGCCCGGTCTAGCTCTTCCCTGCTAGAGAGCGGGGTACTTGCTATGACCTC
>NZ_LEKH01000032.1 GCF_001029505.1 Rubrobacter aplysinae
CTTAAACGCTTGGTGTGAGTTAGGTGGTGAAGATTTGAGTGGAAGGTGTCCACGCCCTAGAGTCGGCTTGCCACCCGATCCCGTGGGAAAGGAACCGACTGCTCATGCTCGACGTGGACACCTTCCTCACCACACTCTACGTCATGATCGACGATCTCTTCCAGGCCCATCGAGCCGAACGCAACCGTCCCGGCCCCGAAGCATCCCTCTGTAGAAGCGAGGTCATCACCCTCGCTATCTTCGGCCGATGGTCGAGGTTCGCCAGCGAGCGGGACTTCTACCGCTACGCTAGTGAACATCTCCGAGAGGCATTCCCTACCCTGCCAGATCGCTCCCAGTTCAACCGCCTCCTGCGTTTGTACGCCGACGACATCGAGCATATGGCCGTGAAGCTGGGTCAGATGATGACGGGTAACGCTCATCCCTATCAAGCACTGGACGCTTCGGCGATGCCTGTCAGGGACGTAAAGCGCCGTGGTCATGGTTGGCTCGCCGGAGCCGCCGACATCGGCTGGTCTAACAGCATAGGCTGGTACGAGGGTTTCTCGCTTTTGACCGCTGTGGAGCCTTCCGGGGTGATCACCGGCTTTTGTTTCGCCCCTGCCTCTACCGCCGATCAGCCTCTGGCCGAGACCTTCTTCGCCGTGAGGGCTTACCCCGACCCCAGGCTCAACAGCGTGGGCTCGGCCATCTCGGGAACCTACGTCGCAGACAAGGGCTTTGAGGGAGCCGAAAACCACCGTCGCTGGCTTGAGGACTACGACGCGGAGGTCATCCACCCGCCCAAGCGCAACTCCCGCAAACCCTGGTCCAAGCGACTGAGGCAGTGGGTAGCCTCCATCCGCCAGATCGTGGAGACGGTCTACGACAAGCTCTTCAACACCTTCGGCCTGTGGCGAGAGCGAGCCCACGACCTTCAGGGACTGCGGGCTCGGCTGGCTGCGAGGGTAGCCTTGCACAACTTCTGTATCTGGCTCAACGACCAACTCGGCCGTCCTCGGCTGAAGTTCGCGGATTTGATGGGATGGTGAACTCACGATTCACACCAAACGTTTTA
>NZ_LEKH01000033.1 GCF_001029505.1 Rubrobacter aplysinae
ACAGCGCGTTTCACAGTAGATGAACCGCAGTTTGCCGGTACCCTGCGTGCTCGAAAAAGCCCAGGGCCTCTGCAGCAGTAATTGCGGATAGCGCTGCGCCCATCGCCTCTACTAGAGTCTTCTTGGTCCTGGCAGACGCTCTCCTTAGCAGGTTCTTAACCTTCGAGAACGCCTCCTCGATCGGGTTGTAGTCTGGCGAGTAGGCTGGCAGGTAGAGTAGCTCACAACCCCGCTCTTCTATCAGCTCTCTGATCCTTTTGGGCCGGTGGGCGCCGAGGTTGTCCATTACTACAATCTTCCCCGGCTCCAGACTCGGCGCTAGAACCTTCTGCACGTAGGTCTCGAAGACTCTCGCGGTGGTCGCTCCTTCCACGGCCAGAGAAGGTCCCATCCCTGAAAGAGTCATGTTAGAAAGCAGCGTCGTGTTCTTGCCACGGTTGCGCGGTACTGACAGGTTTAGGCGCTCTCCTCTCGGAGCGTAGCCGTAGATCGGAGCAAGTGAGGTGTGAACCCCCATCTCGTCTACAAAAACCAGCCTTTCTGGCTCGACCGTAGCGACCACCATCACCCGCCAGGCTGCTCTTTGGAACTCGTCGCGTTCGGTTGCGAATCGGCCCCCTTTTTCCTGGTAGTTCCTTTGGAGCCGATCCGAGCTATGGCCCGGCACATCGTAGAGCGACTCACCGAGACTCCGGTCATGGTCTGTATGTAGTCGCAGCGGTCTTGAAGAGTTGCGCAGGGGCGTTCGGCAAGGTCCTCGGCCAAGAGCTTTCTCGCCGTCTGATCGAGCTTGGAGGCGGAGCCGGGACTCTTCTTCGGAGCCAGTGATTCTCCCCGGTTGGCTTTGTCGGCGTAGCGCTTGACCGAAGAGAGACTAACGTCAAAGGTCCGGGCAGCCTGGGCTTTTGACCTCCCGCGCTCCACGGCAGTGGCTATCTTGCTTCGCAGGTCTTCTGAGTAACCGTTCATGCAGCGATGTTCTCACCAGTCCATCTCTACCGCAACATGCTGT